>JBGVLG010000191.1:0-14409 GCA_045124155.1 Anaeroplasma sp. | reverse complement strand
TAGTGTTGTTTCAGCAACAAACTTATCTGCTTCTTTACATAGTAGTAAACCTATTGTAGGGTCATCTCTATCAGTTTTTTCTAATCTATCTATCGCATTAACATAAAATACTAGTTGTCCGAAATCAGATGGATGAAACTTACCAATCTTAACCTCAATAACTACATATGCATGTATTTTTGTATGATATAAAAGTAAATCTATAAAGAATTCCTCATTTGTTGGAGTAATTAATCTATATTCTTTTCCTATTAAACTAAAACCAGGTCCTAATTCTTGAAGAAATTTAATAATATTCTCTATCATTTGATTCTTTAAATCTTTCTCTGTTTTAATATTTTCTTTATCTAAAAAATCAAATACATAAGTATCTTTGAATAATTCTTTAGTCAAATCATTAGATACAGAAATAGGTTCAGTAGTTGTTGGTTCTATTAAGCTTCTTTCATATGATTTCATAGCTATTTGATTTAATACCATTGATCTACTCCAACCATTTTTATAAGTTTGATTAATATACCATAACATTTCTTTATGAGAATGTGATTTAGCCATAATATCAATTATTGTTCTCCATGGAATTTGGGCACCAAGCTGGTGCCTAATCTCATATTCAGAAAATTCTTTTGCAAATTGACTCATATATTTTAGATTTCTAAAAGAAAAACTATTTCCATATTCTTTTAAATCATTAGCTAAATTCTCTATATATTTACTTCCCCAAACTTTTCTTTGATTAATAATTGTACCTATTTCATAATAGGTCATTATCATAGCACTATTAACAACAACCATAGCTTTATTTTGGTTAGTTCTAATAGTTTCTTTAATTTTATTTAAATCATTTAAATAATCCTTCTCTAATATTGTTAATTCTTTTGTTTTAGTCATATAAAATTCTCCTATTTTAATACTATTTATTATTTAATCTCTTTGCTAAATAATTAGGTAATTCTTCTATTAGCTTATATTTAGATATACCTATATGTGTTGATGAATTAGAAAGTGTTCTTTCATATGATTTCATAGCTATTTGGTTTAATACCATTGATCTACTCCAACCATTTTTATGAGTCTCTTTAATATACCACAACATTTCTTCATGAGATTTCGATTTTGGAATAATAACAGTAACAAGTGTACTCCAAGGAATTTGGGTTACAGGTTGTAACCTAATTTCATTTTCAGAAAACAATTTTGCGAATTGTGACATTTTTTTAAGCTGTTCACATGAATATCCCTTGCCATATTCTTTTAAGTCATTAGATAATCTTTCAATATATTTGTTTCCCCAAACCTTTCTTTGATTAATGATAGTTCCTATTTCATAATAGGTCATTATCATAGCACTATTAACAACAACCATAGCTTAATTTTGGTTAGTTCTAATAGTTTCTTTAATTTTATTTAAATCATTTAAATAATCTTTCTCTAATATTGTTATTTCTTTTGTTTTAGTCATATTTTTTCTCCTTAATTTACTAGATTTATAAAATAATTGAATAATAATCTTATAAAGAAATATTAAATATATTTTTTTATAAAATTAAAAATCCCATAGGATTTTATTTCCTATGGGATATAGTTATATTCAATTGGAGATGTTGCAATAGCATAATTACCAGCTCCTTTATTATCTTAATTGTAACATATTTCAATATTTATTACTAGGTTATATTCAATAAGTTTAACAATATTTAATATAGAAATATATGGATTTTTAATATTAACAATATTAGTTAATGAATAACATTAGGGAATATAAAAAGTATTTTAATTTTTTATAATAGGTATTTTTTATTATTATAGTTACTTATCTCATTAGTAAAATATTATATTTAGAATTTTTAAAATGGTTCAAATAGATAATATTAAGTAGAATTCTAGTTACATATAATTCATAGATTACTATTATTCTTTGTTGTTTTTGTTAAATATAATAATTTTTTATTATGTGTTTTTTAAAAATAAAACAGAATAATAATTGGCTAAATTAATCTGTAAATATATTTTGTTTTCTAGTTGGATCATTTATTAATGTGTATGTAAGGCTAGTATCTTATAACATAATCATTAATAAGAACACTATAAAAAGGACATCAAATGATGTCCTTTGTTAATTTGAATAGCGTTAATTATTCTTCTTTAGTCTTAGGTTTTCTTGTTGTTTTTGGTTTTTCATCAGTTGTTGTTGTCTTTTTTGTTCTAGTTCCGGTTGTTGACTTTGCAGTTGATGTCTTTGTTGTAGTTTTTTTAGTTGTTGTAGTGTCATCAGCTGTTGAAGCTTTTTTAGCTCTTGTTCCAGTTGATGACTTAGCAGCTGTAGATTTTGTTGTTGTAGCTTTCTTTGTAGTTGTTGTTTTTGATGTAGAGGTCTTTCTTGTTGTTTTTGGTTTTTCCTCTACAACAGGTTCTTCTGTTTTTTCATTTTCAACTGCTTGAACTACAGGTTCTACTTGAGCATCTTCTGATTGAGAAGTAGGAGTAGATTCTACTACTGGTTCTTCTGTAGGTGCTTCTTCAGCAGGTGTAGGAGTTTCTTTCTCAACTGCTTCAGGCTCAGATTGAACTTCTGGTTCAGTTTGAGGCTCTTCTACTACTGGAGCTTCTGGTTCTTTAGCTGGTGTTTCCTCAACCACTGATGTTGTTTCTTCTGGAGTAACTGGATTTTCTTCTTTTGGTTCAACTTCAGTTTCTACTTCTTTAGTTTCTGGTTCTTGAGTAGAAGTTTCTTCAACTACTGGTGTTTCTACTTCTTGAGTAGCTTCATTAGTAGTTTCTTGTTCTAAAGCTTGTTCTACAGGATCTTCTACTACTGGTTCTTCAGTTTTTGGGGCTAAAGATGCTTGTTGAGCTTGAAGCTCTGCAAGTAATTCTTGACGCATTTTTTCTTTTTCAGCTTGTACCTCAGCAAGTAATGCTTCTTTGTCTGTTGCAAGAGCAGCTTTTTGCTTTGTACCCTTTAAATCCATAAAATTCTTTATTACCATAAATAATTCAAAGATTAATAATATAGCAACAGGGAATACAAAATACCATAACCAATTATTATGAATGTTATCTAATACATTACCAGCACCATAATTAACTGATGTAGCAACACCTTTAATCTTATCTACATTAGCAGATGAGAAGGTTTTTGCATCTCCTCTACTTAATAATTCACTACTTAATGCTGGATTATTAGATCCTTGGTATCTACCATAAATCCATACAGAATAATCACCTTGAACTGTTAAAGTTTCTGTATGACCTTCATCATTTTTAGTTAAATATACTACTCTATGGGAATTTAATGCTTTGATATCTTCATCATAAAATGTAATTACATCTCCAACTTTTAATTTATCAAAATCATTAGTATTGAAAACATCTACATTTAATAAATCACCTTTTGCAAATTCACCAATTGCATATGAATCATATTCAACTTGAAGTTCATTAGATACAGTGAATGTTTTATCTCTAGTCATTGAGTTAGATTGAACAGATAAGAATCCTTTTCCAAAAATATTTGGAAATCCTCCATTTGAACTACCTGCATTTATATTCATTATTGACCATAATAGTAATAATGCGATTATTGCGTAAAATAATACATTAAATACTATAGATAATATAAATTTTACTTTTTCTTTTGGTGTCTTAGGAGCCTTATCCTCTTTTTCAACAACATTTGCTTGTCCTTCCATATGATACTTCCTTTCTATTTGAAAATGAAATATAAACAACTTATTGTAATTTTATCATAAACTGTAAAAAAAATAAATATATTTATTTTATTAAAAAGAACAATATTCAGAAATATATATTCTTTTTAATAAAATATCAAGTATAGGTTTATTTCCCTATACTTGAATATATTATTCTTCATCTTTAGCTGTTGTAAATACTAAATTAAGACTTACAGGATTTTTTTCTATTACATCGAAACAATCAGCATCCCAACCTTCAAACCAAAAATCAACAGTAATTTTAATTTTAGTTCTTTTACCATTTATAATTCCAAAATTAAAACTAGTATCGGCCAATCTAGTGTTTTGATTATTCAATTCCAAATCTCCTCTATTTAAAGCTTCATTGGGAATAAAAAATAGAGTTGGATCCAAATCATAAATAGATTTATACTCTTGATATGCTAAATTATATTCTTCCGGAAGAATACCACCAAAACTATAGGTGTCATTTTTTTTATCATAATATGGTTGATTTGTTCCACCCTGATATATGACCTGATAATATGGATCACTTAATTCAGGATGATTTGAATATGAATCATCTTCTAAATAAATGGGAGAATATAATGATAAAGCAACTCTAGCAGCTGATGCAGAATTTACATTGACAAAATCAGAACTTTTAATAGTAGAGAAATTAGGCATAATTGTACCAGTTGATGGGTATGTGATACCATTTGCGACACTTCCTAGCTTTGTATTTCCGGTCAATGTATTTTCAATATCATCTAATAATAAATTTACTGTGATATTTGTTTCTTCAGTGATTACATCTTCTCCAATGTAATCTAAAGATAAATATAAATCAAATTTTAATCTTTTATTTGTTTTTGTTTTTACTCCAATTGAATTTTTATCTATTAAATAAAAATCATCTTTTGTTAACTTGTCCTTATCAATAGAAACTGGTTCTAATTTTATATTATTATATTCTGTATTTATACCAGCATTTGATAACATATCAACATTTTTACCCATATTTTTCAATATTTGTCTTTTAATATCAATATAATCATCTTCTGATAATACTTCTTTAAATGTACCATTTTCTTTTGTAGATATTAATAATGCATAATTAGAATCTTCTTGAGTTTTAAAATCTAATTGAAATTGTTCAATTGAAGCAGCTGTAAGGATTCCAACCCATGCATAAGTTGTTGCAAAAGTTGTAATAATTACAACTATAATTGTAAAAATACTTATTAATATCTTTCTCATTGCAACTCTTTGCATGGGTTAACCTCCTTAAATAATTAATTTTTGCTTATTATTAAATAACTGAAGTAAATGATAAAGCTAAAGTGAAATTTTGACCTTTACATGCATCAAAACAATCAGGATCAGATCCATTTAAATAAAATCTAAATGTAACCTTAGCCGCAGCAGTACCATCTGCTTTTAAGCAACATATTAATGTATTTGCACCAATTGCAGTGGAATTATCAGTTGAAATAGCAGAATCTAATTGCTTATTTGCATCAAGAGCATTGAAATAAGCATGTGCATCAGTTGCATCTCCAGTTGTACCTAATGATGTAACCCAACCTGAAATTGGTTTGTAAGCTGTTTTACCATCAAGTTTTGTAAACGTTTGATCAGTACCATATGTTGTTTCAGAATCAACTGTAGTTATAGTAAAGGCTAAAGCATCAACTATATCTTTTTTATAACTAGTAGCAGCCTTTGAAATACCGGCATCAGTTTTTCCATTGTTTAAATTTTCCCATGCAGTTAAATCATCTTGAGACTCTGCAGCATTTGCAATAGTCATTGATTTTAAATAAATAGGAACATTTTTATCAGTTGCAGAAGTCTTGAAAAATAAATCAAATTCAACAAAACTACTATTAGTTGAGGCAGATTGAGCTAATACAATCTTTTTTTGTTCATTTACTGTAGATGCAGCAGCATATAACTTTCCATCAGTTGTATTAAGCATTAATGGTACTAAAGAAGGCGTACCTGTAGCTTCTAAATCAGTAATATTTTGGACCCAAGTTCCAGATTCACCAGTTTTTGAAATTAGTATTGATGAGTCACCTGATGCTGCAGAACCAGCAGTTAATCCACTAGCTGTAACTTCAGTATTTGTAGTATACCATGCATAAGTTGTAGATGTTAGTGTTGCTGCACATGCTGCTAAAGCAACACCAGACATAATTAATTTACTTTTTAATTTCATAATTAATAAATCTCCTTTTTCTTTTTTTATTTTAATTATCATTTGCTAATATAGCATGGAATGATAATCTTACATTAATAGATTCAGCAAGCCCATCAAAACAGTCGGCATCCCAACCTTCTTGCCAAATCCTAAAAGTAAGCTTTTGTGAATTTCCTCCAGATTGTACTGTTGTAAGTATTGTATTTTCTATTTGATTAGTATCTCTTAGAGAATTAGGCTTTTCTTCATATTTAAGTAATCTACTTTCTAATGAAGAAGTAGGCCTTCTTTTATTATAATAAGTGTACATTGCATTAAAATTTGAATTATATAATTTATCTAATTCTGATAAATTATCTATTGTTAATGCTTCATTCTTATTATAATCTGTTGCGTAGCTTCCTAAATCATTTTGATTTGAAAGCTCAATTATTGTAGCTGTATCTTGAGGGTTATAATTTTTTATTTCCTCTTGAGTTTCTTCATCAATACTAGACTCTATGTCATATCTTAAGGCACTTAATCTTAATGCATTTGAAGAATCTACCTTAACAAATCCCGGATTCTCTGTTAATGATGATTCTTTCCATGTTATCATATCAGTTCTCAATTCGACATATGCTGTTTGTGAAGTGATTGTACTACGTGTGTTTGGTATGATTTCTCCAGTTCTATCATCAATTTGATCTGATAATGATAGATAGATGTTATATGTAAAGTTATCTGATGATTGTAATGAGGTAGCTCTAAAATATACATCAAATTCTAGAAATCTTTTACTGTTAACTGAAAATGTTGAACTATATAGATCTTTAAAATCTTTTCCATTTAATGATGTAACTGGATAAAGTTCAATAGATGAAAATGCATTTATTAGATTTTCTTCAGTAACTTCATCGCTTTCTTCATATAGTTTTCCATTATTCCAAGTAGTATTAGGATTTAGTTTATGATAATAAGACATCATTAGCTGTTCTTCTGATAAGCTATTAGAGAAATTCTCATTATCTACTGAAACTAAGAAACCTAAACCACCGTTAACCTTAAATTCGAAATCAACACCGGCGTGACTGTTTAGTTTAAACCATGCATAGGTAGTAGATGTAAATGTTACTGCTAGTAACATTAGTGAAATAATACCTAAGATGATTTTCTTTCTAATTTTCATCACATTCCCCCTCTCAAGTAATAAATTGATAGATTACGATTTTTTTATTTCAAATTGTAATCCGATATTTAATTTATTACATTCTAATGGTAAACCCATAAAATAATCACTATCCCAACCTTCTAGGTATAGATATATTTTTGTATGGATTATATTATAATCATTAGAATTATTATCATAAATAAATTGAGATAAATAATCATTATCATCTATACTATAACTACTCTTTGTATTAAAAGATTCATTATCTGTTGCTGCTTGAGTAAACTTAGAATTAGGGAAGCAATTATTGTAGTATGTATACATTGCATTTAAATTTGGATTATGTAATGTATCATTACTTGCTTCTATTGCTGTACTTCCTAAATCATTTGAATCTAATATTTCATAATAATTAGTAGTTAATGAATTATCTTTTAATTCTGATATTGCTAAACGCATTGCGTTAGCTGGATTTACTTGAATTTTTTCACCACTTTTATAGGTTTTTGTTGTAGTAGTTAATTCATTATGTAAGGTTGCTTCTACTAATTTCCCTGTAATATATGAATTATTAGTAATATATAAATTAAAATTTTCTTTATTTGTATCTATAATTTTAAAATACAAATCAAATGAAATATAATCTATATTGTTTACTGCATCTATAAATTGATGTGAATAGGAATTAAATCCTGTTGATATTGTGGTATCCTTTTGAAATTGCATTATATTATCATTAAATAATACATTATTTGATGAATTTAATTTAGGGGTTACTCCTACAAATTTTAATTCATCAAAGCTTGTAAGATTTGAATTTGATTTTTTTGCGCTAGTAAGGATATATTCTGTTATTTGAGAATTACTAATATCTTGTACATAATTTATTCCATCTAAAGATATTAATAAACCTGTAGCGCTTTCAATATTAAATTCAAAATCTCTTACATCACTTTTTGAATCTAATACCACATAAGCATAGGTTGAGGTTATAAGTGTAGATATTAAAAATATAGAAGATATACCACTTAAAATTAATTTACGCAATTTCATTTTGAGTTACCTCCTTTTTCATAAAGTTTAGGTAACAAGAAATTGTAGGGTTATCTACTCCTCTAATAAAATCTGAATCATAACCCTCAAGCCAAATAAATACTGTGATTTTAACTGGTTCATAGCTTGTCTCTGTTTTTTTAAATACTCCTAAATTATCTAAACCATTAAAATCTTTTTTTGTATTTATATAAGTATTAAATGATTCTATATCATCTAATGCTTTTAATTTTTCTACATGAGTGTTATTAAAATAAGTAAACATTGCATTTTGATTTGGATCATATAAGCTTAATTCATTTTCATTTAAATTAAAGCTTGATAAATCTCCATCAAGAGCGTAAGAACCAAGTCCTATATATGGTTCATATATATATGTATTACTACCTAATACTCCGATTCTAATAGAATCACGAGTACTAACTGTTATTATATCATTACTATGATATACTCCATCAGGATGTAATTCATCTGATTTATAGCTTGGAACTATTAGTTCATTATGAAGCTTAATTGTATTATCAGTACCTCTTATATAGGATTGAACATTTGTTTTAGAATCATCTAATGCATCTACACTTAATTGATCTACAAATGTTAAATAATAATCCTTTTTATTATCTAATTTTGATTGATCTATTTTAAAATATAAATCAAAGGATATATAGCTATCAATAGCTGCTTTTTGAGGTATATAATACCCATCTTCTATATTTGAATTTAAATTTACTGTTGTAAAATCTAATAAATTTGAAGTAGATACTGGAGCTAAAATTGTTTTTTTAGCTTGAGATATATCTTCTTCATTAACTTCATTTATTGATTTATTTAATCTTTTTGCAGCTATAGCTTTAAAGATATTTTGATTATCGATTGAGTTAACATAATTAACTCCATCAATAGAAATAACTAAACCATCATGCTGCTCAATTTCTAAATTGAATTCATCAGTCCAAGCATCATTATTTCTAGCAAACCAAGCATAAGTAGTTGATGTTAATGTAACTAAGGTCATAGCACATGCAGAAATACTTAATATTAACTTACGAGTTAGTTTATTCATATGCTATTACCTCCCCTTTAATTAATCATTTGATACATCAATACTCATACTGTATTTTATTGAACCACTATATAATTGCTCTCCATATTTATCACTATCTGGATCTTCTCCTTCTATCCAGAAAAATACACTATATTTAGCAAAATCATATTCTTTTGTACCATCAGCTCTTGCTTCTGGTGCATATAATAAAATATTTTCATTATTATATACTACTCCACTATTATTTGATTCTACTGCAAAAGATTTAGGGGCTACTGTATAGCCAACTTGAGAATAATCTTTTATTATTTCATCTTTTTTTTGATAGATATTTACTTGATTTTCTCCACTAATTCTTCTAGTAGAAAAAGTTAATACTCTTGCGATTTCATCAAAGTGATTAACTGCTTTACTATAATCCATTGAAATTTTTACATTTACTGCTGAAGAGCCTGTATTTACTATAAAAAATGTATAACAATATAAATTATATCCTGATTTATCATCACCTACAGGTAAATATCTACCCATATGGGTTGTATATTCCTTTAGGGTTTGATAATCATTTTCTAAGAATCTTCTAGGGGTATAATCTGTAAATGAAGTTACACCCTCAGGAGCGAGCATTGAAGCTAAATCTGAAGATTCAGGATTTTTACCCTCAAGTTTCAAAGCATCCATATCAACCTCAGTAACAGAAATACTAGCTGACGGGTCACTGTTTTTAACTTGAATAACAAAAGAACCAGCTTCTTCACCCATAAGAACTGAGGCAATAATAACTGTTGAAGCGAGGAATAAACCTAATAAAACTGCTAATTTAAAGAATTTACTTTTAAATACTGTTACATAGCCTTTCATTAGTTTTCCCCCTTTCTAAGAAAATAAAAAAAGCCATCCATGTTATACATAACATCAATGGCAACTGGCTATCCTTGAAGGACCCTATAGCTTTGCGTCACTAGATTTCTCTAGTTTTGCCCTTAGTTCACAACCATTATAAAAGAATTAAATAATATTGTCAACAAATATTAATTAAAAAATAGAAAAAATTTCCATTTTTTTCGAAAAACCATTGATATATATATTAAATTATTCAAAATAGCCATCGTTTAAATTATAAAAAGCATCGACCTTTTCAATAAAGTCTTTAGCCTTATCATCAATTAAAAATGAGGTTTTTTTATATATTTCCTCTTCAATATCTGAGAATTTAACATCGATAGAATAATATATATTATACTGATTTTTTAGTGAAACTAAGATATTAGCTTTATCATATAAAAGACATAAAGTGTCATTTAATTGATCATGTAATGTATAGTGTTCTTCTTCTGTATCTCTACAAATTAATCCAAAAAATAGAAAGCTATCAGTAATTCCTGGTTCAATTCCTATATAATCAATTATTGAAAATACCTCTTCATCACTAATACAGCTTACATTTATTTTAAATACTGTTTTACAATTCATATTAGTCTCTTTTTATTAAGGATTTTTCTGAAAGATTATTTATTATTACTGGACATTCTCCACCCATTTGTACTGAGTAGCATATTTCGTTATTATACATATATACACTATCTACTTTTCCAAATCTTAAATCTCCTTGATATCTAAAATATACTAATTCACCAATTTGATATTTAGAATCAATAACTATTTTTTCTTTTTTCTTTTTTCTAAAAAACATTATTTTACCTCATATATTAATTGAATCGTCTATTTGCATAAATATTATATATTATTTATTTAAAAATATCAATTTTTTTAATTGAATTCTATAATATTTTTATAATAATTTGTACTTTTTATAAAAGAACCACTATAAAGGCATGATATATTTTTATCATGCCTAATATTATTATAATAATTAATTTTCTTTATTAATCTTAATTGCAGAAATTGTTACTGACTTAGGATTTGTATCAGCTTTTGAGCAAGTTACAACAATCTTAATATATACAGGACCATCTACATTTAATGATGCAGTAACTGTAGCTGTAGTATTATTTGATGAAGGCTTAAATTCACTACCACAATCAGTCCAAGTCTTTCCATCAGTAGAATAGTAAACCTTAATTGAGGTTGCACCCTTATCTGTTACTGATGAAGTAATAGAAATTGAAGATAAACTATCAAACATTAAAAGTGATTTTAATTCATATGAATATGAAGTGGAAATTTTATTAGGATCACCTGTTACCTCAAAATAAGTATCGAAGCCTGTAGTAACATCTAATGAAGTAAATGTTTGAATACCTAAAGCCTCATAATCTTCTATTGCGCTAGTAAGCTTAGATATATTTGTAATCAATTCCTTTTCTTCATTTGATAGTTGATTATAATGATTATTTGCTTCATCTATTAATGCTTTTGAACTAAAATCAATTGTAGTTGGAATTTCATTAATTAATAATTCTACTTGTTTAATCCTTAAATTTTTAATCTTATCTGAGTCTATTTCTAGTTTTAATGTATCATTTAATTCATAATAAGCATATAATGTTTCTTTAATTGAATCTAAAGAGGTTATATCACAATTATTAATAAGGTTATTTACATTATTAATCTTAACTAGATTATCAAATTTAGTCTCTGATTCTATTAAAATATTGTAATTAGTTACTGATTCTTTAAATGAATTAGATAAAGAATCATATAAATTTCTAGCATTAGAAATTAATTCACCCTTAGTTAAATCAACTGTACCAATAGCATTTATTGCATTGATTGTGGCTTCAACAGCAAATGAATTGAAGCTTTCTTCTGCATTTAATAATACATTATAATTATTAATTATAACATCATTATATTGAGAAATTAGAGTATTATATGCAGTTTTAGCTTTATTAATAGCTAAAGCACTATTTTCATCTACTACACCAATAGAAGCAATTAATGCTTCAACTTCTTTAACTCCTACTTTTTTATATGAATCAATTGCGGAATAAAGCTTAGATGAATCAACACTTGGCTGTAATCTTGAGGTTAAAGCATCATATGCTGTTTCTGCATTTTTAATTGCGTTATAGCAATTAGTAGTAAAAGTAATTTCATTTGGTATAGCATTTATAGCATCATTATATGCTGCAATTAATTTCTTATCTAATTCTTCTGACATAAATGGTTCAAATACTAAATGAGCACTTGCTTCTTTACTATTTTTACCAGATATTGGATCATAAGCACCTGAAATAATTACATATTCTCCAGGTTCAAAGCCTTCAATCTTTATTTCTGAAGAAGAAATAGCCAAGATAAAGGTACCATCCATTTTAACTAAAAATGCTGGACTATAGCCTGCTGTACCGGTTGCAGAAATGGTTGCTGATGCAGGAGCATTTAATGTAAATACCATTATAATGCCTTTAGCTTTTGGTACTGATAATGTATCTGTTGAATTTAGTGATACTGTGGATTTTATAGATGTAATATTAAATGTAGTTTTTAATTCTGTTTTATTTAATATTGTTCTATATGGAGAACCAGAATATAATAAACATTCTTTTCTAGCTGTATTAGCATCCGTTAAATAACAATCAGATTTTTTATTAACTGAATCATAATAAAAGATTTCAGGGTTTGTATCAAAGTTTGCATATTTACATGAGCTTGATATATTTTCTTCTCTTTTAGATGAAATTGTTGCCATATTATCTTCATAGCCACCAACCATTACATCATTATAGGATTTAGCAGTACCACCTGATGTTGTTTGGATAGCATTCTTACAGCCTAAATAATAATTATTTTCTGTAAATAAATAAGCATTAGCTCTAACAGATGCTACATAATCTGTTGTACCTACAATGTAATTATTATAAAAATGAACATTTGAATTTCTAACTAATGGTTGACGAGCCTCACAACCATACCAAATATTATGGTGAAAAGAAAGATGAAATTGTAAGCTAGAATCTGAACTTCCGATTAAATTAGTTTTATGACAATTCTCATAATAATTATAGCTATTTGTAAAATAATTCCCACGTTTGAAATCACAAGAACCATCTCCATCTGCCTTATCTGATTCTGCTGGATTTTTAATAATTGGCTTTAAAAATGTATTATGATGAATCCAACATCTTTCAACAGGGGATGTAATTGTATTTCCTTCTTGAACTCCTTCCATACCTAAAGCATCCTCAGGGTTATTCATAAATGTAATATTACGTACTTCGAAGTTTTTAGCAAAATTTGGAAAAGCAGATTCACATATAAAATGAATTCCCCAACCATCAATAATAGCATCATTGCCGACTCCTTCAATGGTAATATTTTTTCCACTTTTAATACGAGCCATATGACCATTATCACCTATAGATCCACCATAGTCATTTCCGTTATATGCTGTTAACCCATTGATTAGGCTCTTTGATGAGGCATCAAATTCTAATGGTGTCTTTAAACCCGAATCAGAAACTGTACCTACAATTCTTATTACTAATGGAATATCATTTTCTGCAAGAGTTTTAATAATTCCATTATTACTATTTGCAGTTGCATAATATGTTTTTCCATCAGAGACCTTTTTACATTCTCCTTCATGTCCTACTTCTTTACATTCTTGACCTGCAGAATTTAAGATATTACAAATTCCAGTAACTGTTGTATTTCCATATGTTAATGATATTGTATTTTTATTTTCATCTGTTACATAAAGAACAATTGCATTGTCCTTTAATGTACCATCATTATTGTATGCACCAACTCCATCTGAATATTTAAAGTGTGCATATCCCGACCTATCATATGCATTAACATCTACTAAAACAGATGAAGCTATATTTTCTTGTTCAAGATTATTAATAATAGGAACAATCTTTATATTATAGCTACCTGATTTTAATCCAATTAAATCAGTTCTAATTGTTGTAGCATTTAAATTTTGAGTAAATGCTATATCATTATCGGCTTTAATGTAATTAGAGTCATTAGATGATTTAAAATATATTGAATAATTGCTAGCATTAGGAACCTTATTATATTCTAAATAAGCAGCTTCATTAGTTCCTAAATAGCTTGTAATTTCCACTTTATTTTGATTTAAAATTTCCCCAGTACCTGAAGTTGAGCTAGTTGGCTTTGATGTAGTAATTGGTGTATTTGTAGTACTAGGGTAATCAGCAGCTGACAGATTCAATATAAATTAATGATAAAAGTATAGTTTTTTTCTATACTTTTTTCTCTTTTTGTGGTATAATTAAGTATAGAATAGTGGTGATTATTTATGTATAAAAGATCTGATTTTACAAAA
>JBGVLG010000190.1:0-3776 GCA_045124155.1 Anaeroplasma sp. | reverse complement strand
ATGCATGATTTGCATATACAAGATTATTATAGCATATATTACATCCAACTTCAATATTTAACTTGTTAAATATTTTAATAGATTGGAATTTCCTAGTAATTATTAGAAGCTTCTGATAATTACTATTATGAGAAGTTTTACATTATGAGAAGTATTTCTTAATTTCGGCTTTATTATCAGCTTTATTTATTAAAATACTTCTCATAATATTTTATACTATCTTTGTGCAATATTATTAGCACAGAAAGGATAGATATAAATGAAATTAAAAAAATTAATGCAGAGTTTTAATGGTTTTAATAAGTTAATGATAAAAAAACAACTTAATAAAAATACATTAAAATTCACTCAAAAATGTGTAACTGATTTTTTTGAATATTGCAAGAAAAATGAAATCAAGAAAATTTCAGATGACATTCTAGAAAAATACTATATCGATAAATATGGAAAGTGTTCTAAATCTCTTAACCCTAAATATACACGTCCGTTATCGATAGCAATCGAATTTGCGGAGAAAAGAGATTATTCTACTACTAGACAAACTTATAAAAAGTATCATCTAGATATCGAATATGAGGAATGTTTAAGTAGATATTTTTATTACTTACAACATAAATATAAAAATCCAAAATCTATAAAATGGGTTGGAACATTATTCTTTTTATATTTACAAAACAAATCAAAAAATATAAGAGATGTTGAAGAGATTGATTTTACTGATTTTCTATCTCAAGAAGATGTGATTCGGAATTCTATAGATACAATAAGGGTTAGATTAAAAATATTATGCATATTTTTGAATAAAAATGAACTTAATAGAAAATTGAATTTAGAACTTATATTTACAAAAGGCAAATCTAAGCATCGTGAAAAATTATTATCTTGTTTTACAGTTCTTGAAGTTAGAAATATATTATCTAGCATCAATATTGAAAGCAAAAGCGGAAAACAATTATATGCAATATTGACGATAATCGTATATTTAGGTTTACGAATAGGTGATGTGATCAATCTGAAATTTATTAATATTGATTTTGTCAATGACAAGATTAAAATTATCCAAGTTAAAACACAAACACCATTAGAAACTCCTTTAATTGATGAAGTTAAATATCCATTATTAGATTATATCAATAATGCAAGACCCAATAATATAAAATCTGAATATATTTTTTTAACTCGAAAAGCACCATATAAAAATTACAAAACAGGCGCCAGCATTTACACAATTTTAAAAACTCATATTAAAAAGATAGGTATCGACTGTGGTAATAGAAAAGTTGGATCTCATGCATTAAGGCATTCTTTAGCTACTAATATGTTATCAAATAATACTAAAATTGAAGTTATTGGTAGTGTTTTAGGTCATTCTTCTTCAAATGTAACTAGAGCATATATTTCGCTGGATAATAAAAATTTACACTCTTTATCGTTGGAGGTTCCTTATGTACTATCGAGATAATGAACTTCCTGTTTTTAAAAGTGCTTATTCAAAATATATAATTGATTATATAAAACATATGCGAGCAAATGGATTTAAATATAATTCTACCACATGTTACGTATTTTTGAGATTTGATAAGTTTTTAATCGTAAATGGTTATGATTTAAAAACACCAGTTGGCAAAATAATTGATGAGTGGCTTATGTTGTTTAATACAATCTCACCATCTTCTAAAAAGAATTATTATAATGTTATTTATTCCTTCTTTGTTTATCTCAGCAAAATTAATAGCAAAAATATTCCTGAAAGATTGTTTTTTAAGAAGGTAGAAAAATTCATTCCTTATATTTTTGATGATAATGAAATTCATAAATTATTTAAAAAAGCATATGATCAAATTCCTGATAATAGTGATAAGATAACTTATCAATCGTTCTATTGTCTATTGTGTCTTTATTACGGATGTGGTTTAAGAAAAAATGAAGCCCTAAATTTAAAGGTAAGGGATTATAATTTAGAAACAAGCTCTATAACAATATGGAAAAGTAAAAATAATGTTTCTAGAATAATACCTTTAAGTGAATCGATTAATAAAAACATTATGATTTTAATGGAATTAAATTCATATTCAGATAATGATGAATTTATATTTAAGGAACATAATCAAAAATTTTTTAGGACACATGTTCTTTATAAAATGTTTAAAGATTTATTAAAAAAAGCTGAAATACCATTAAGATTTGATGGTAAAAGCCAAAGAATCCATGATATGAGACATACATTCGCTATAAATGCATTAAAACAAATGGAAATAAAAGGATATGATACATATGCTTCGTTACCGTTATTATCGGTTTATATGGGACATAAAAGTGTAATAGAAACTGAATATTATTTAAAATTCACAAAATCAGAATATATGGATGTTATAAATAAAATAAACGAATATTCATTCAATATTTATAATAATGAGGTGGAATATGAAGAATGATTTTACTCATTATTTGACAAAGTTTTTCGCTGAACATCTCCCATCAATTAAAGGATTATCAACAAATACAGTTTCTTCATATAAAGATACTTTCCTATTGTTTATAAATTTCTTAGATAATGAGAAAAAAACAAACATAGATAAATTAATGATAAAAGACATTACAAAAGAAATTGTTGAAGATTTTTTAAATTATTTGGAGATAAAAAGAAAAAATTGTATAGCAACAAGAAACCAGAGATTAGCGGCTATACAATCTTTCTTCAATTATTTAAGATATAAGGACTTATCATATATGGAACAAGCATCGACAATTAAATCTATACCTCATAAGAAAAGTCCTACTAAAAGTATATCATATTTTACAATGGAAGAAATAAAAATATTATTAAATATCCCAAATACAAAATTAAAAAATGAGTATAAAGATTATGTTTTATTATTATTTATGTATGAGACTGGTTGTAGAGCAAGTGAATTGACCTCATTCAAGATGAAACAGGTAAGATTTGGACAACCCACAACAGTAATATTACACGGAAAAGGTAATAAAAACAGAGTTATACCATT
This sequence comes from Anaeroplasma sp., assembly GCA_045124155.1. GTDB lineage: Bacteria > Bacillota_I > Bacilli_A > Acholeplasmatales > Anaeroplasmataceae > Anaeroplasma. Next base: position 771 of record JBGVLG010000190.1, on the reverse strand, counting down.
AAGTTCATCATTTTCTAATATATTAGAAAAATATATACTACATTTCAAAAAAACAAATCAAGATTCCTATCTGTTTTTAAGTAATCAATTAAAGCCTTATACATCTAAAGGAATCGAATATATTTTAAAGAAATATGTTGAAGAAGCCAGGGAGCGTAATTCAAACTTATTTAAAGATAATTATCATAATCATAGTATGAGACATACTAGGGCAATGCATCTATTAGAGGCAGGAGTTAATTTAATATATATTAGAGATTTTTTAGGCCATTCATCGATATCAACTACTGAAATATACGCTAAAACTAATCCTAAAATAAAAGACAAAGAAATTATATCTCATTCAAAATTAATTAATGTAGAATCTAAATATAGTGAAGATACAAAACAAAAGTTAATAAATATGTTAAAACAAAAAATATAAAATATTATGAGAAGTATTTTAATAAATAAAGCTGATAATAAAGCCGAAATTAAGAAATACTTCTCATAATGTAAAACTTCTCATAATAAGACTTATCAGAAGCTTCTAATAATTACTAGGAAATTCCAATCTATTAAAATATTTAACAAGTTAAATATTGAAGTTGGATGTAATATATGCTATAATAATCTTGTATATGCAAATCATGCATATATAGGGGGTGAGGATAGTGAAGAGTTTTCTAACAATGAAATATCATTTTAAAGCGAATGAAAAAGAAAAGAAATTGTTGAAGTTTTTATGTCATATTAGTAAAAATATTTATAATTGTGCTTTATATGAATTAA
>JBGVLG010000189.1:0-1995 GCA_045124155.1 Anaeroplasma sp. | reverse complement strand
AATTAAACTTATGAAGGATTTCAAACCAATTCTTTCATAATTATTTTTCGAATTACTCTCTCCAAAAAACTCTAAACTCTTTTAGTTAGAAATTTCTCATTCTTGAAAAATCTTTTCTCCTATGAAAACAAAATTCGATTTCTGTGGAAAGAAGGGGGATTGTTTTTTGTGATACAAAGGGATTCAAAGATTGATTAATTTCAACATAGAGGGGGATAAAAAAGAACTATCTTTCGATAGTTCCCTTAACCGCTTCAACAGCTTTCTTGACAAAACGTTCATGATTAATATGCTTAAATTTAAGTTCTGCTCTCTTATACTTCTTATATGCTTCCTCATATTCTCTACAGGCATTATCATATTCATCATCTTCAAATTTTGTATACCATACATTTGATTGACGCTCATAATTGATTGTGTAAATAGTACCATTTATATCACACACTTCCGCTGATTCTTTTATGAAATCAACGGAAATAATTCTTATATTCTCTCGTTCTGAAACTTTAAATAATTCATCAATAAATATTTTCTTATAATGATTCATCACGATTCTCCTTTATCAATCCTTTAATCTTACACTCCATTTCCTTTAACATATCCACTAACATTTCGCTTTTCTCTCTATATTCTTTATATTTGAACAAGAAATATAAAGCAAAACCGAACATTAAAACATAACAAAATACAATAAAAGCCATCTGTATAAGACTAAATGATACCATACTTATCACTCCTATTCTCTGTATCCATCATAAATTTCAATGATTTCACTATCAAAATCAATAATTAATTCAGATGTATTTTCTTCACAGCATTTGGCTAGTTTTTTAAGGTCTGAAATATTGTTGATTTCGATTAATATATCATCTCTGCCATCATGGTAAACAAAGACACCTTTTTCTTCGTCAAAATACTTCTCTTCCTTTTCTTTAAATACTTCCACATTGAAGCTGTCTTTGATTTGAGGATATTGTTTAAAGAATAAATTTGAATTGATGTAGCAAGTATTGATTAATAAGAATTTCATATCTATCTCTCCTTTGTTTAAGTTTAATTATATTATATAACATAATCAACAACATATCAATGAATAAAACTTATCTTTTATTCACATCATACAAATCATAATAGTAAAAAACTTTTTCTCTTATATAATTCAAAGTTTTTTCATACATCATATCATCAATTAAATATTGTGTTTTTATAAAACAATATTTTTCAACAATACTTTTCATTACAGTACCATCCAATTATAATCCCTATCCAATGCTTCTTTAACATCATTTAATGACTTAAATACCATATCTTCTTCAAGTTCGTTAATATCCACATCTAATAATCCGTACTTAGGTTCATTATTAACTTTTACTCTAATCACAAGAAACGTTTCATGAAATTCGCCACCTCCCCATATAATCCTTATACGTGAGCCTACCTTGATATTTTCTTTTTCAATCATCGTCTTTTCTTTTCTAAGACTTTTGATTTGATTTTCTAATTCATAAATCGCTCTATTAATTTCAATCACTCTTACTTTCTTATCCATGTGATTCAATCTCCTTCTCATTACAATATCCATCAATAATTTCACATGAAACATCTTCTTTATATTTCCACATAAAACCATACGCTGTTTATTGTTTACCTCTACAACATTTAAATATTCCTTTTTTCAATCACGCTCCTTTGCAATCCAATAAATAAATTTCTCCTTTATGGATTTTTTGATGAACTTCCTTTGGTAAAGAAATCAAATTCTCGAAACTATAATCTTTTCTATTGAAGTTGACGTGGTGAATATCATGACCATCTTTTACTAATTCTCCGCTATAAGATTCATATATTAGCCTATGAACAGTGTATGCCTGTTCCTCAAATACACAATAAGGATATTTACCGTAAAACATTCTCAACTCAACACAGCGAACATTATCAATAATCTTAATAGTTTTATTTCTATTAGTTCTAATAACTGAAATAGGTAATGTTGGA
>JBGVLG010000188.1:0-2131 GCA_045124155.1 Anaeroplasma sp. | reverse complement strand
TCTCCTTATTTTTTATATAATATAAACATATGATTAATATTAATAAAAAGTTACTAATTATTTATGTATTTATTATATCACATATTTTAATTATTTACTATGTAAAAATAGGAAGCAAACGCTTCCTATTAATCATTTATTTCTACTTCATATTTATAAAGTGCTTCATATAATTTAGCAGATATAAGATTTTTATATTCATTGGCAATTTGTTTTATGTATATTTAAATAATGACGAGTCCTTTAATAATGATGACGCGTTGCATTTAAATAATGACGCGTACTTTAATCTTATATGTATTAGGTTAGAAGAATAAATCCTCTAACCTTGATAGAATAGCCATAGGACAAATAAACCTAATGCTATATATACTAATATCCCTTCTAGTGTATCAAATAGTTTTTTCATATTAATACCTCCTATTGAACATTAGTTTTTATAACTGTAAGGTACTTTCCGTCAATCCATTGTACATCATCATTAGCAAATTTAACTAAAAAATAATTTGGAACTGTCTTATCTATTATTACACCAAACATTGCCTTAGGTATCACGTGTAAAGGTGTTGCTTCCACATCAGTATTAGTTATTATTAAATCATTTATTTTCACATATATCACTCCTATTTAAATTATTTATTTATTCATTTTCTTTATATCTTATTTCATCTTCATTGTCATATACTATACAATCTTCCATTTCATCAGCTACACTTTCCATCATCTTATTTAATATCATTTTAAATAATTCTTCCATTTTATACCTCCTCTAATGTGTTTGCTAATACTAAATACAATTGATATATTACATTATCTATATAATCTAAATTATCTATCATATTTAGTTTATTTAGAAGTATATCAGTATCAGCTTTATCTTGAGCTCCTAACCATTTAACAGTTGCCTCTACATATTCAATTGGTATATTTACATCAAAGCGATTACGCATTTCACCAAATGCTACAATAACCCAACATTCGCTCAAACATTCAAACACTTCATTTGCATCTACTTCTACTTTATTCTTTTCAGATAGTAATTCTATTTCTTCTTCTCTTAATCTAGCGATAAATCTTTTTAGTTTTGGGAAATATTCCCTAATTGATTCTAGATTTACATTTACCATAACCTACCTCCTAAGAATATCTTACTAATGAATGTTCATTATAAAATTCATTATATCCATGTAATCTATATAGTATAATTGGTTCATTTGTTATTACATCTAACGATATTTTTATTTCTTCGATAATTCCATATCTACATCTTAAATCTTTTGTAACCTTACCTTCTTTTATCGGTGTGAAATATACCTTAACCATTTGTCCTATTCGCCATTTTGTTACTATATTCAATTGCCTCACTCCTATTTAAATTATTTATTTGAGATGAGCTACTTAGTAGCTCCTTAATTTAAAATCTTAAGGATTTCTGATGCCATCTCTATAAATTGTTCTGCACTATGATTCCATAGGAAATTAATGTCATAAACTGCTCTACATATATCTGCAACTTCTTCAACTGTCATATCAGCATTTATATGTTTTAATACTAATTTTGCTTCGCTATCATATTCATCTGCTTGATACATTTCATCAAATATTATATCTTCTATATCATAATCAAACATAACCTTAGAAATTTCATTAACATAATTTTTCATATATATCTATCTCCTTTTTAATTTTTTATTTTTTATTTCTATACTATATTATATACAATTATTTATAAAAGTGTTACTATTCTTCATAATATTTTTTATATATTTTTTCAAACTTATTTTTATAATCACTAGTATTATATATTATTTCTATATCTTCTTTTGCAACTGATATATATGAGTTGTAACTATATACAACTATATATTTTTTATTTTCATTTACATATCTTCCTGAAATCACTTCATCATTCTTAGTTGTAATTATGATTAAATTTTTATTCATAAATGTCAACTCCTTATTTTCTTTTAGATTTCTTTTTAGTATTTTCAGATAATTGTGGCTTTCTCTTTACACCACTTTTTCTCAATTCTTCTTTCTCTTCTTCAGATTTGGCTTTCTTAAGTGCTGATTGATATTCTAATAGTTTATTCATCCACATTTCTTTAAAATCTTTTTTAAATTGTGTTTC
>JBGVLG010000187.1:0-1770 GCA_045124155.1 Anaeroplasma sp. | reverse complement strand
GAAATGTTTCTATATTAAATGGTGAAGATTTAGATAGACTAAAATTAATAGCACAACGTTTAAATAGTCAAGGTTGTAGTGTAGAAATTACACAAGAAGTTGTTGTCTATAGAAATATCCAAATAAATGAATAATTAAAATGGGGAGAGATAATTATGAAAAATATAACTAAAAAAACAATAGTAATAGGTGGTATAACCTTAATCTTAGGTGCAAATATACCAAACCAATCATATGCATTAGAAAATACTAATACAGATTCTAATGTACAAATAGTAATAAGACCAGGTGAATACCCAAATAAGCCAGGGAAAAGATTAGAAGGAATAGATAAAGATTTTAATATTAATTGTCCTATAAGATTTGAAAATGGTAAATATTGTGTCCAAGAATATGATTTGAATTATCTTATATCTGTTAAAATAGTAAACTATTTACAATCTCAAGGAGTAAACGTTGTTTTATTAGAAACAAATAACAAATCAGAAGATTTAAATAGTGCTGGACGTAGAGCAAAACAATATAATCCTGATATTTATTTAAGTATTCATAATAATTCTTATAGAAATACCGATGAAGGATATTTTGCTATGACTAATCCCAATGATGAAACTTCTTCTAAATTTGCAATAGATGTTACAAATAAATTATCTTCTAATCCTATGTTAATTCCTAAAAAAGAGAATAGATTAAATACAGGATATATTGGAGAACTAAACCAAAAACCTGGTAATAAAATTAATTGTTTACTAGAAATGTCTTTTGCTCTTAGTAATCCTAACGAAGCTAAAAAAGTAGTTAACGAAAAACAACTTGACTTTTATGCAAAAACAATAGGCGACCAATTGATAAAAACATTAAAGGAAATAAATAATTAAAAGAGGTAAAGTGAATGACTATATGGATAGTATTATGTTTGATAATTATTTTTAGAATATTAATTGGAATAATTAAAAATTAGGAGAATAAGGAAGTGATATTATGAAATTTATTTCTGTAGATTCAAAAGTTAATAAAAATTGTAATAAATTAGATTTAGACCAATATTATACTTCTTATGAAGATATGGAGTATTGTGTAAACAAAGCATGGGATGTAATAAAAGATTTAGGGTATGAAGTTAGTGAGTTTCTTGAACCTAGTGCAGGTGAAGGAGTATTTAGTAATTATCTTGCGACTAGTGGATTAGATGTTATTGCAATAGATATAGAACCTAAAGGTGAAGATATAATAAAAGCTGATTTCTTAACATATGATTTAGAATATAAAGAAGGACGATTTATAATAGGAAACCCTCCTTATGGTGCAAGACTTAATCTAGCTCAAAAGTTTTACAAAAGAGCTATTGAACTAGGAGATTATATAGCTTTTATCTTACCGATAAGTCAATTAAACAACACACAATTTCTGTATGAATTTGATTTAGTGCATAGTGAAGATTTAGGAAAACTCATATTTAGTAATAAGAAAAAAATTCATTGTTGTTTAAATGTATATGTTAGACCTAAAAATGGATTAAATAAAAAAATACCTACAAAATTAAAAGATATAACTATAATTAGACAAGATAAACAGGGATATGAGGATATTGAGTTTGATATAAGAATGTGCTATTGGGGAGATGGAACAGCAGGAAAAATTCTCAAAGAAGGTGAAAATTATAGTGGAGAATACAAAATTATAATTCATAATAAAGAATTAAAGGATGATATAATTAATCTTTTAAGCACAATAAAATGGGAAAATGAAATAGATTCAGTTGCTATGAGA
>JBGVLG010000186.1:0-1655 GCA_045124155.1 Anaeroplasma sp. | reverse complement strand
TGCAAAATTTTCCGTACATAACCAATCCATAATTTGTTCCATGTCTACTAAATCAATATCGATAGCTTCCATTGTGGTAGAGTCATATATTACTAAATTTAATTCTATATCACTAGATTCTGAAAATGATTCAGTATAATATGGATTATATTCAACTAAGTCATTTTCGATTGATATATCAGATGTATATTCTACTCCTATATCATTAAACATATTTGTATCAAAAGTAGCAATTGATACATTCATATCTTGACTATAAATTCCATTAAATGTAAAGTTGGGGTTCACAAACATTTACTTCACCTTCTTTCTACAAGATGGATACAACATTTCATGTATTCATATAAATATAGTGTAGGAACTATTTCTAATCCCTACACTATATTTATACTATTTTAATTATTAATTTGTTCCTACTTTATATACCACTTGTAATTTCTTTTAACATTCTTTCATTTTCTTCTTTTATCATATCTTCAATTTTGCTCAATGTAATATCATCAACGCTACCGCTTACATTAATAATAGTATCTCCAATTGTAACAGTTCTACTATTACCACTAGCATAAGTAGGTACATTAGTTATTCCAGCTTGTGTAGCAGATATAACATTGAAACTTTGTAATCCTAATTTTTCATTAATATCTGCAATTTGTTGCATAGTACTTAAAGCAACATTAAGATTAGATACTAATTCATTTTTGACTACATCCGCCATTACTGAATAACCTTCTGTTGAATCGTTGACTGATTGAATTAAAGCATCTTGTAAACTTTTTACTTCGCCATTTATTTCAATAAAACCACTTGACATAGCTTGTGCAACCATTTTAGCAATATTAGTTTCAGAGAATTTTTCATCTAACGAAGCAATAAGTTTGTCTTGCTCTTCTTCTAATCTATCTATTTCATCATCTATATTATTAGAATAATCGTCATCTATCTTATCTTGTGTCATTTCCTCTAATTCTTTTTGTGCTTCTGCTAAATCTTCCATTAATTCTTTTAGACGTTTTTGTCCTGCAATACTTGTATCTCTTGAAGCAGTTGCTATTAATGAATTTATTTTTTCTATTTCTGAAGTTTGTTCATTAATAGATTTTTGGTACTCTTGTTCATCTCGCATATCTTTATATATTTGTTTCTCTTTTTCAAGTAATTTTATTCTTTCATCTGTATATTTTTCTATTTCATCTTTACGTTTTTCATATTCTTTTTCTATTATTTTAGTAATCTCTTCTTCTACATCTTGTGTAATTTCTAATTTTTCCTTTTGTAAATCTTTTATTTCATTTTCTATTTTCCAATATTCAATCATTTGGTCTTGCAATTCTTCATGTGCATCTTTGTATTCTTTATATAAGTCTATTATCTCTTCTAATTGAGTAGAATTTTTATACGAATCTAATACTTCAGAATAGTTAGTACTATTACCTCTTGCATCAAATTGGAAATTATATTTTTTTAGACTGTCTTGATATATGGCTAAGCGAGCATTGATAGAGTTAATTTTTTGTTGTTGTAAGTCTAATTGTCCATTTAACAATCCAATAGAATCTCTCATAGCATCTATTTTATCAGTACCCCATGCGTAGTCTGATTTTTCTTTTATAAAATCAATTTGAAATTGTAATTCAGTAAATAATTCATCTAAT
>JBGVLG010000185.1:0-5342 GCA_045124155.1 Anaeroplasma sp. | reverse complement strand
AAAAGATTAAGACCAGTAAGTGATTGAGCATCAAGATAAGAAGCACTATCAAGAGTCAAGAATCTTCCTATATCAGGATCATAGAATCTTGTCGTTAACCAGTATAAACTAATTTCTTTGTCGTAATAGTAAGATTTATAGATAAATGGATTAATTTTTCCGATACCAGTATTGAGTACACTAGAATCTGATAATTTACCCCATGCATCATATTTATATGATACTACTTTTGTTTTATTTTTATCAACAACTGCATAGATTATTCCAAGTCCATCCTTTAAATAGAAATATGGTTCATCATTATAATAGAATCCATATAAATTATTATTCTCATCATACAAGAATCTTAAGGTATAATCTGTATGAATCTCCGCGGCAAGATGATTTGATAGGTAAACATAATCTATATCGCCTTTTTTAATTCTTCTTCCTTGATGATCATATTTAAAATTATAAACTGTTCTTGTTTCAACTATTTTTATTCCAGATATTTTGTTTCCTTTATATGCAAACCTTAATCCTGTTAGTTGAGTACCCATACTATCAAATGTTCCATAGCCTAATAATTTATATTTATTTTCCGTTAAATATATTAATTTCTTATTGCCATAACTAGTTAATCGATAGATATTATCATAATTTAATGCTATACCATCTTTAGAAGTAAGATTGCCATATTGATCATATATATATTTCTTTTCTACAGTACCTGTCTTTTCACTTTTTAATCGATCGTTATCATCATAAGTATACTTAGTTTCAGTATTTGTTGTCGTGTTATCTTTAGTGATAGTAGAATTAACTTTTTGAACTAAATGAGTATATACATTACTACTATTTAAATAATCATATCCAAAAGTATCATTTTTTCCATTTAAATTAATGGTACAACTTCGTAAATCATTGGTATTATATCCATTAAGGAAACAATAAGATAATCGTCTACTATATATTTCACTTCCATCTTGATCTTCTAATTTTTCATCACTAAGTCTTCCATATTTATCAAATAGATGTTTTATCTTTATTGACTTTAATAAATTATAAATTTCTGTAGTACTTGTTCCAATTGAATAACTTAAAGTAACTAAATGATTCATTGAACACAACAAAGGATATAATTCTTCTTGATCAAGACCTAAAGTTAATTCCATAGTAGATATCATTAATCCATCAATAGTAAATGTCTTTTTTAATGTTTTATCCAAAAATATTCTAAATGTTGTTATTGTTCCACTAGGAACATAGGATATAGTGAAACGATGTTCTCCTTCAGTAATATCTGATATATTTGTAGTTGCATACACATTATTACCATCTTTATCAACAGAAACGTTTCTTCGATATTTATAGTATCCTTTATCATAGATTAAATCTATTATTGTATTGTTTGTCTTAATTGATAGTATTGTTTGTATCTTTTTATTATTCTTAATTTTCGCATTTACCGAAATAGTACCTGCAGAACCAGTAAGCTTATATCTTACCACACTTCCATTTGCATAATACTCATACCTTTTTGTGTCTTTATTATAAATAAAGTAGCTATCTTTTACTTGCTCTTCTTTTGGATCAAAGTAAATTGGATTTTGATTCGTAAGAGAATTAAAGCTTCCATTCAATGGATATATATGATTGATATTTCTAGATGCTAAATTATAAGTTTCTGTACCAGTTTGCTTATAAGCATTTCCTTCAATTGGTTCTTCATATACTTGATATTCTTCTTGAAGTCCTTGCAATGACTCTAAGGTTTTTTCATAATATCCTGCTGGTTCATTTTTATTCATCGTTAACATAATTGATGAAAGCGACGAAAATAAAGGTTCAGATATTGTTGAATTAACCTTTACTCCGCCAAAAAATAAATGTGCATTACTTCCTAATATCTCAAATCTTTGAGCAAACTTTGCTTGATACAAGGTTTTAGTTTGCCCATTTACACAGAAAATAATGTCACATATATAATTTGCTCCGGTAAATTGCTTTAAATATATTCCTACCTTATTCCATCCATCATCTTCAATTTTGATTTTTAATTGTTCAATTAAATAATCACTTCCACCATTGGCATATAATCCTAAGTATGATCCATCACTTTGTGATATACATTTAACCATCAATGATCCGCGTTTACTATTTTTTGGTCCAATATACATAATGGTTCCTGAATCATAGTTCGAATATTTTCTCATTTCAAACATTATTTGAAAATCAATCTTTCCTTGTCGATCATATGAAGGTAAGTTATATTCCAATGATTTTCCATATCCCGCATCTAAAAGAACCCGGAAAGGTTTTCCTCCACTTTTGATATCTAATACTTTTTGAGGACTTATCGTTCTTGTTATTTCTTTATCTTTTTCCCTTGGCTCGATATTAATTAATCTTTCTTCACTTCGATCAAAGAAACAACAATAGGTTTCATATGAAGTATTACCATTTAGTAATAAACTTGGATATCGATACATCGTCTCTTTAAAGAGTGTATAACTCTTACCCACTGATTTGTCAGATAAATCATAAGATTTTAACAAATATTTTTTATTTACATAACTAACCTGACTTAATAAGTTTGAATCATTATCAAAATAGTTTTCTTCTGAAGAAAATCTTTCTTCACCGCCGACATTAAAGGTTACTTTCTCTTCTTTTACATTATTATATACATCATATAAGTATTCCGTTTTATTTGTAATACTTCCCTCTACATCATCTATACTTATTACTCGATCATTATTATCATAATTATAAGTAATATTTTTGCTATTATTTACATTAATTGTCTTGAGTTTTCCTAAATCATAGCTATACGTTACATTAGAATCTGCATAACTTTTTTTAGTTACGAGTTCTTTACTATATTCATATCCTTCAATTAAATCATTATTTAGTTTGATTGTTTTTAATTGCTCGTTTTCATAACTATTTTCATAATTTGAATACTTAAATAATTCATCATTTTCTGTATAGGTATATGTTACATTTAAATTCCCATCAACGATTTTATTTATTAATGATCGTTCATTATATGTATAACTTATCTTTCTATTATTGAATGTAATACTAAGTGGTAACTTTTCATCATTAGTATAAGTATATTTTACTGTTCTTACTCCATCACTTTCTTCAATTAATTCATCACCACTATATGTTTTCTTTTCGATAAACTTATCATTACCTGATGTTGTTGTTCTTGATATTTCTCTTTCATAATTATCTTTTGCAATAACTGTTTTTACTCCAAAATCACCAAGTATCGTCTCAGTATTTCCACTTATCTCTTTATTAAAATAACTTTCATTAATATTTCCCGATACAATTTTTCCATCATCATTAGTATTAATTCTACTAGTTTGATTGTTCTTTTTTATCGCGTATAATTCATCTTGATCATTATAGAGATACTCTTCAACTGAACTTCTTTTTAACAAGTTAAACCTTCCAACATTTGCCCAATTACCAATACATGTTATTTTAATTTTTATCTTAGAAAAACTTTTTGTTGGTGTAAAGGAAGTTGCTCCATATCCATATCCAATTATTGCAAAATAGTCAGTATTATTTTCTTTTAGTTCTTCAATTTTTACTCCATTTTTATCAAGAGTTATTATTCCGATCTCAATTGAGTAATAACCACCCACTGAACTTTGCCCATGAAAATAACTTAATGTAAATCTATCTAAACTAGTTCCCTCATAATTTATCGTTTGTTCAATTGATTGATTCATCTTTAATGCTGCACATTTAACATTAAAACCAAATTCACTTCCACATGTAGCAAGTGAAACATTACTTGACATCGTCCAATTACTAAATCCATTATTAAAGTATCCATTTCTCATTATCGAATCACTTGATTCTAATGTACTTAATGGATTTACTTTTTTTAACAATTTATGATCTCTATATTTATATATATTAACTATATTTGATGAGCTTACTTCACATACTATTTTATCATCTTGACCATAAATATATTTCATCTCTGGACCAATACTACTTTTTACATTTGTAGCTGATCCGTTATAAGTAATTGTCACATTCTCTTCTTCTTGATATCCTTCTTGGTATCCTTTTTCTACTTCGGTATAATTACTTCCAACAGTTACCTTTATACTTTTATAACTGACATTATTTTCAATCTTTATTAATCCAGAACTTAACTCTAAACTATAATTTCCAATTAATTGATCATTTTTATTTTTTATTTTAATTCCAGTTAAATTCTTACTTGCATCATAAGTCAAATCTACTTTTCGATTAATATATCCATTTTTCTTCCAAGTAATTGTTGTATTAGTTCCACCATGACTAAATTCTATGACATCTTTGACTTGATTACTAATTGATGCAATTTTAGTTCCACTTAAAACAAATCTTGTTTCTCTTTGTCCTTTTTGGATTAATGTTGGATAATTATTTCCTTTCTTTATATCCATTTCCGTTTTATCTTTACTTTGTATTGCAACTTCAGTAATTGATGAATACATGTCTTTTACTACTGTCGCTGTTAAATGCTTTTCTTTATTTATATATTTTTGTGTACTTGAATCATATTCAAAAATATCTTCTGATTCATCAGCATTTTGGATTATTACATTATTCCCATTTACAGTATAGCTTTTATAGCTATTTAGCTTAATCTTATTTCCAAACTCGCTATCAATGGTACCTTTATTTGAATAGATTAAACTACATTCTAATGGGTTAATACTCCCTCCTGTATTAATTAGATTCATTATTACATATTCATTTCGATTATTTTCATTCAAATCAATTTGGATTGTAAAATATTCATCTAACTCAATACTATAATACCTTCCATAACTTCTTATTCCTTCCATCTTCATTTGCTCCCCTTTCTATATCACTTTGATATTATCCTTAAAGATTTTTATTTCTTCCTTTATCGAAATAAATTCACTTATTACTTCTTCTAATCTTGATTTATTAACTCTTTTTTGTGACATTATAAAAATCACTTTTTCAACGATTGATTTACAGATTACATTTGGAACATTATTTAACAAAAATATATAGCAATCAAGATAACTCTTTACTTTATCTTCTTCAGAAGAAAAACATTCATAATCACCATTATACATATCTTTAACTTGAAAAATTTGTACTTGATATCCAATATGATTAGATATTTTCGTTATAAATGCTGGGATTTCTTTGAAGTATATTTTTGCCATTTACTCTCCTTTTAATTCTATATTTAAAGTCATTATTTTATTTTGACTTATCAATTTTATTAATGTTTTTCATATCAACAAAATATTTTTTCATTTATATTATAACAAATTGTTTCACGTTGGCAATAGTTATTTAAAAAA
>JBGVLG010000184.1:0-2853 GCA_045124155.1 Anaeroplasma sp. | reverse complement strand
TTATAGAAAAAGAAGCAATGGTAACATTTGATGAAGAAAAAGCTAAAGATATAGAATTAAAAACTAAAAAATAGAAAAGGAGGATTATTCCTCCTTATTTTCTATATAGGAGTTGATATTATGAGATATAATAATTATCATAAACATAGTATGTATTCAAATATAAAAAGTTTAGATGTTGTATGTAAACCAATTGAGTATATTAATAGAGCTAAAGAATTAGATGGAGACAAAGCAATATATTTTAGTACAGAGCATGGTTATCAATCTAATGTATATGAAGCACATTCATTATGTAAAGCAAATAATATAAAATTAATAGTTGGCTCAGAAGTATATTATGTTCCTAATAGATTTGAAAAAGATAAATCTAATTATCATTTAGTTATGATAGCAAAGAATAAAGAAGGATATTATGAATTAAACGATATATTATCAGAAAGTAATTTAACAGGTATTTATTATAAAAATAGAATAGATGATGAACTTTTATTTAATATTAATCCAAATAATTTTATTATAACTACAGCTTGTGTAGCAGGAAGATTAAGAGAAGATGAAGGATTAGAAGAATGGTTAATTAAAATGAAAGAATATTTTGGGGATAATTTTTATTTAGAAGTGCAATCTCATACTCATAGTACTCAAGTAGAACATAATAAAAAAGTTTTACAATTAAGTAAAAAATTCAATATAGATATAATTCACGCAAATGATTCACATTATATATATCCACAAGATGCAAAATATAGAGATTTATTTTTAAAGGCTAAAGGTATTGTATATCCTGAAGAAGATGAATTTATACTAGATTATCCTACATATGATGAAATAGTAGAAAGATATAATAAACAAGGAGTTTTATCTAATGAAGAAATAGAAAGAGCTTTAAGAAATACTCTTATATTTGATTCATTTGAAAGTTTAGAATTGGATGATGATATTAAAATACCTCATGTATCAGATAATCCAAACAAAGAATTAAAAGAAATAATTAATAAAGAATGGATTAAAGAAAGAGAAAATATAGATGAAAGTGAACATCCTAAATATTTGGAAGCAATAAGATATGAAATGGATATAATTGAAAAATGTCATATGGAAGAATATTTTATATTAGATTATAAAATAGTTAAAAAGACAATAAATGAATATAATGGTATGCTAACTAAGACAGGTAGAGGGTCTGCTGTAAGTTTTTATATAAATAAATTATTAGGTTTAACAGAAATAGATAGATTAAAATCACCTATAACATTATATCCAACAAGATTTATGTCTACAGAAAGGATATTAGCTACACGTTCACTTCCTGATATAGATTTAAACTCACCTTCAAGAGATGAATTCATAAAAGCAACTGAAGATTTATTAGGTAAAGAAAATTGTGGTTGGATGTTAGCCTATAAATATTTACAAGATTCAAGTGGATTTAGACTATATTGTAAGTCAATTGATATGAAAGTAGAAGAATATGATGAAGTAGCTAAAAATTTAGATGATTATAAAGATAATCCTAAATGGAAAGATATAATAGAAGAATCAAAACATTTTGTAGGTGTTGTTGAATCAATAGCACCAAGTCCATGTAGTATGTTATTATATTCAAAACCATTAAGAAGAGAAATAGGATTATTAAAGTCAAAAGATGGAATAGTAGTTAATATCGATGGTTATCATACAGATAAATATAAATATCTTAAAAATGACTATCTTCAAGTTAAAGTATGGGATATAATTAGAAAAACGTGTGAATTAGCTAATATACCTATACCTTCAATATCTGAGTTAGAAGAATTATTAGATGAAAAAACTTATGCGATATATAAAAATAAATTAACTTGTACTATAAATCAAGCTGATAGTAAATTTGCTACTGATTTAGTAGCTAAGTATGGTGTTTCTAATGTATCAGAAATGTCAGCATTTGTTGCAAGTATAAGACCTGGATTTGCTTCACTATTAGATAATTTTATAGAAAGAAAACCATATTCAACAGGTGTTAAGGAATTAGATGACTTATTAGAAGATAGTTATCATTATCTAATGTATCAAGAAAGTATAATGAAATATTTAATATGGCTAGGAATTAAAGAATCTGAAACATATGATATTATTAAAAAAATAGCTAAAAAGAAATTTAAAGAAAATGAATTAAAAGAATTACACAATAAATTACAAGAAGGATGGTTAAAACAACAAGGAAATTTAGAAGGTTTTGAGGAAACATGGCAAGTTGTTAATGATGCGTCTAAGTATTCATTTAATGCTAGTCATAGTTTAAGTTATGCTTATGATAGTTTATATGGTGCGTATTTAAAAGCTCATTATCCATTAGAGTATTATACAACAACTTTTAACTTATATAATGATGATGCCGATAGAACGACTAAATTGACGGAAGAAATAAAATATTTTGGAATAGAATTAAGAGAACCTAAGTTTAGATTTGCAAATGCAGATTATTCAATGGATAAAGAAACTAATACTATATATAAAGGTTTATCTTCAATTAAATTTTTAAATCCAACAGTAGCAGAGCAGCTATATTCCTTAAGAGATAATAAATATCCAACATTTACAGATTTATTAATGGATATAAAAGAGAAAACTAGTTGCAATACTAGACAATTGGATATTTTAGTAAGATTAGATTTCTTCCAAGAATTTGGCAAAAGAGCTAAATTACTTGAAATTATTAATATATTTAATCAATTATATAGTAAAAAGCAAATAAAAAAAGATAAATTAATTTGTAAAGAAGAATTAGTAAGACAATCTGCAACAACTGAAACAGATAAGATATTTAAAGGCATAGATATGATAGGTTTAATAAAACATTTAGAATCTAAT
>JBGVLG010000183.1:0-2391 GCA_045124155.1 Anaeroplasma sp. | reverse complement strand
CCTCACATATAATTTATATATTATAATTATACC
Source organism: Anaeroplasma sp. (assembly GCA_045124155.1). Lineage (GTDB taxonomy): Bacteria > Bacillota_I > Bacilli_A > Acholeplasmatales > Anaeroplasmataceae > Anaeroplasma. The sequence goes on along the minus strand of JBGVLG010000183.1, from coordinate 2,358 downwards.
ATTTTTATATTTTTTTACAAAATACTTATGTGTACAAAAACAGGAAACATTTCTATGATTTTGATTATGGATTATGCCTTATTAATTATTTTTAAAAAAAATACATATAATTAACTTAGAAAAAAAGCAACCTCAAGGTTGCTAATTGAATGTGTCAAAATAAATTGTACCAATTAAGTCAAGATAAAATGTACCACATGGTATAATCACTACTTGAGGTGATTGTAGTGATTCTAACAAAACTTGACAATGAACTTGGAGGATTAATTTTGAAGCATAAAGAAATAAATAAGAGTGCTTTAGCTTTAAAGTATGGTGTTGATAGACATACTATAGATAGACATATTAAAGCTATTAAAGCACCAACAGAAAGAAAACTTAGAGAATGTGGTTTATTAAAATACTATGAAATAATAGAAAATCAGTTAAAGGTAGATCCTTCTATTAAAGGAACCTATATGTATTTGTTAAACATTTCATCATATGATGAAATCGGTTCATATTCTAATTTTAAGCAATACGTTGAAAAGCATTTTTCAAATATCAGAAAAGAATCAAAAGAAAAAATAGCTAAATACAGATTTGAGACGCCTGCAGGAGATCAATTACAATTTGATTGGGTTGAAGGTTTAAAACTACATTTAGCTGATGGAACACTTATTCAATTTAGTCTATGGAGTGCAACATTAGGATATTCAAGAAGGCATATCTTCAAAGTTGTTTTATCACTTACAGAAGCAACTTTTAGAAAATGTTTAATTGAAACATTTATAATAATTTGTGGTACAGTTAATAGGGTATTAACTGATAATATGAGTGCAATAGTAAACGTAAATGGCAATAAGAAAACAATACATCCAACTGTAATACAGTTTATGAAAGATTTAGGAGTTAAGCTTGAATTATGTAAGGTAAGACATCCTTATACTAAAGGCAAGGTTGAGGTATCTAATAAATATCAAAATTGGCTTAACGCATATGATTATAAATTCAATAATACTGAGGATTTATTCAAAGGTGTTGAAGAAATCTTAAATCAGTCTAATTATCAAAAGAATAGTGAAACTAAGCTAGCACCAATGGTTTTATTTGAATTAGAAAAGAAACAATTGAATCCACTACCAAATAGAGATATTTTAATTAAATATCATAGTGATTTTATTGAGGTAAAGGTGAATAACGCATGTTTAGTTCAATATGGGGGAGCAAAATATGGAATGCCTAAAGAATATATAAATTCAACAGTATTATTAGATAATTCAAATAATGTATTAACATTCTATGACAAGAAATTAAATAAATTAGCTAATTATCCAATCTATAATAATGGTATTCATTATAGTGAAGGATTATATAGTATTTGTTCATTTAAAGGTGAATCTGAAGATGAATTTAAAAAGAGAATAGCAAATAATCTATCACTATTATCTGGTGTAGGAAATATAAAGACAGGAGATATAGTGAATGGACAATTATAATTTATTAATTGAAAAATTAAATAGTATATCTTTAGATGGCTTTTCAGCTATCTTGCCAAATATTATCGAACAAATAAATAATAAAGATATTAACTTCTATGAAGCTTTAAATATAATGGTTGATAATCAAATAAAGGTTAAAAAGGATAAAGTTTATGCAGCAGGTATTAAGGTATCACACTTTCCTTTTATTAAGACATTAAATGATTTTGATTTTTCGTTTCAACCATCAATTAATAAAGCACAAATAAAAGACTTTTGTACGCTTAGATTTATGACTAATAATGAGAATATATTGTTTATTGGTACTCCTGGTACAGGTAAAACGCATTTAGCAACTTCAATAGGACTTGAAGCAACAAGGAATAGTAAATCTACTTATTTCATTACTTGTAAGGAACTTATATGGCAATTAAAAAGAGCAAGAAATGAAAATACCTTAGAACGCAGACTAAAACATTTTTATTCTTACTCACTTCTTATTATAGACGAATTGGGTCATGATGTGCTAGAGGAAGATGAAGCAAATGATCTATTTCAATTATTACAAATGAGATATGAGAAACATTCTACGATAATTACTACGAATTATAATATATCTCAATGGAATACTATATTCAAAAATTCTAAAACATCATTAGACGCTACTTTAGATAGATTATTACATCACTCTAATTTAGTAACTATAAATGGACCATCATATAGATTAAAAGATATTAGTGAATATCTAATAGAATAGTGGTACATAATTTCTTGACCAAACTGGTACAAAATATCTTGACTTTATCAGTTTTGCCATTCAGCATTAAAATAATAAACAACATAAAATACTTTTTCTTCATCACTTAATTGTGAAATATCATCATCTTGGATTAAAGAG
>JBGVLG010000182.1:0-51507 GCA_045124155.1 Anaeroplasma sp. | reverse complement strand
TTCATAGATATTGAATCCATTAGAATATTTGCCAAATATTCATATTCGCTATACTCATCGATAGATGCTAAAACCAATGCATTTCTAAAATACTTAGCGTGCTCACCAATAAATTTTACATTAACTTTTAAGTTTAACTGTTTCATTAAAATATATAAAAATGTTGTAACAGTTCTGGTGTTGCCTTCTCTAAAACAATGAATTCTCCATAAGCTAGAAATCATCTTTACTATTTCATCTATTATTTCCTTATGAGATAAATCTTTCCATTCGATTATTTTAAATTTATTATCTAAAGTTTTTAAATCTTTTTCTATGTTTTTATATTCACTATATTTAACATATAATCCCGAAAGAACTGGCTCTTCTTTATAAATATTAATAGTTCTATAGTCTCCTGCCCAATCATATAAATCACCAAATAATAACTTATGTATTTTACAAATATCGAACAAAGATTTAATCTCAATCGGATTATTAATTATAGCTGAAATATTAAGTGATACATATGTGTATTCAGCTTTTTCGAGTTTCAAACCATCTTTTATATTAAGCTTATTAATTAATACATTAGTCCCAGGATATAAATACTTATCTACCATCTTGCAACAATCCTTCCTATAGCAAATTTAGCAGTTTCAAGATCAATATCACCCTTTGTATATAAATGAATAATCTTTTTAGCTTCTTTAGGAACTTCACCACCATCAACAGAATTAATGATATATGCTAATTCTTCTGTTGGAGTTTCCTTTTCTATTTCATTTAATTCAAATGGTATCCCTCTTTTTAATACTATTTGCCTTAAATATAAATCTATTGCTTGTGACATAGATATACCAATATTAGATAGAATACTTTCACATTCTTTTTTAATATCTTCTGATATTCTTGCATGTATAACTTCATTTTTCACAATCATCACCTACACATATATTGTATAACAATTGTGATACATAATAAAGGTATAAAACAAAAAAGATAATCTATTTTAAAGACTATCTTAGTTGACATATTTCATATTTTTTTCATTAATACATTAGTATTAATGCCGGAATAGCAGCTTATTTAAGAGAAAGATTTGCGATTACTTCAACAGGTAAATATACATATAAAAATAATATATAATTTTACACTAAATTAATTATTAATTAGATATTTAACTTTCAAATCATAATTAATTTCATTATATAAAATATAAAGAGGAAACCGATTGAAGTATCCTCTTTTCATAAATATTAATACAATATTTTTTTATATATATTTTTATAATTTCAGTATATTTATATCTTCAATTTCATATATAGGAATTAGTATTTTCTTTTCCTCCATCTGAAGTTCAATTCCCTTTTCACTACATTCTAAAACAACACCCTCATATCTTTTATCTTTAGTTTCTATTTCAGCAAGAACATGAATTCTATAATATAACATTGCTTCTATATCCTCAACTCGATATTTAGCCTTAGCTTTTTTTGATTTTATTCTAGAATCAAAAAATTCTTGATTAGAAGAATTAACATTCTCACTTATAGTATCTATAAATAATAATGGTCCATTCATTAATATCACCTAGATTAATATATGAAAAAAAATAGGTAAATGTACCTATTTTTTAAGTTCTTTTGATATTTCTAATGCAATTATTGCTCCATCACTTGCAGCTTTTATAACCTGATGTAATCCTTTAATACAATCGCCACCAGCATAAATACCCTTTATATTAGTTTGATAATGCTCATCTACTACTATACTCATAGAATCTAAGGCTAGACCTAAATGCATAGCTAGGGTAAAAGCATTTTGACTTCCCATTGCGACAAATAAGCCATCTAAAGGATATTCACCATTTTCAGTTACTATTCCTTCTAAATATTCATTACCCTTTAGTGCTACTATTTTATCATTAACAACAGGATTTGAAACTTCAAATGCTAATTTTTCATTATTGGTAAAGATAGTTAAATTAGGAATAATATTTTTCAATACCTCATATTCATGCTTCATATAAAGTGATGATCCTAATATACCTACTCTCTTTTTTCGATACAAAAATCCATCACAAGTAGCACAATAGGAAACTCCATTACCTTCAAATTTTTTAGCTAGTGGAAATTCTCTTTTAGCACTACCTAAAGCCAAAACTACTTTTGTGGCAGTTATTTCACTATTATTAGTTTTAATTAGAAATTCATCATCATTAAGATATTCTATAGCTAAAACCTCATCCTCATAAATTGGTATTTCTAAATTCTTAGCCTGTTTTATTCCTATTTGAAATAAATCAGTACCACTAATAGATAAAATACCATAATAATTTTCAATTAAATGAGCTTTATTTAATGAAGTATTTTCTAATCCTATTAATACAACATTATGACCATATCTTTTTAAATATATAGCTGCAGAAATACCACAAGGACCAAGTCCAATAACTGCTACCTGATATTTAGGCATTTTCCTTAACCCAGCTACTTAATGCATTATAATTCATATATCCAATCTTTTTAGATACTAGCTTACCCTTTTTAAATAATAATAAAGTAGGTATAGATGTAACATTAAATGCTTCAGCTAAAGCATCAATTTCATCAACATCAACCTTACCAACCTTAACATTATCCTTAGCAGCTAATTCCTCTAAAACAGGAGAAAGCATTCTACATGGTCCACACCATGATGCCCAAAAATCTACTAATACTAAATCATCGTCAATAAAACTTCTAAAATTCTCCATATCTAAATGTAAAACAGCCATATTATTACCTCCATTCCTTATGTTTGCTGTCAAGTTCATTTATTTTTATATTATCTATAAAATTATGTCCCTTCATAGTATCTGGTTCTTCTTTGGAAACTATACTAGAATCATTTAATTGTTCTGAGGCTAAAAATAGCATAATAGCAGCACAATTTGATAAATTTAAGCTTCTTATTTTATCTGTTGTAGGTATCCTATAACAATCATCTAAATTGTCCTTTAAAATATCATATGCTATTCCTGTTGATTCAGCACCAAAGATAAGATAAATATCCTCATCTGTTTCTTTAAAATTAATAACTGATGGAGATTTATGACCATATCTAGTTAGGAAATAATATTTTCCTTTATTTTTATTTTTAAAATCATCAAAATCCTCATATATCTCATAATTAATATATTGATAATAATCTACTGCGCTTCTTTTAAGATGCTTTTCATCTAAAGAAAAGCCTAAGGGCTTAATTAAATGAAGCTTAGCATTAAAGCCTACACAGCTTCTCATAATATTTCCAGTATTTTGAGGTATTTCAGGATGATATAATACTACATTAATTTTCATTATAAATCTCCATTATATATTTTGTTTACCATATAATAAACTCCATCATCATATACACTTAATGTTGAAATATCCGCATGCACCTTTACCTGAGAGGGAGCTTGCCCCATTACAACACCAAAATCACTATTTTCTAGCATTTCAATATCATTATAATTATCTCCAAAGGCTATTATTTTATGATTCTTAAAAAGCTTTCTAATATTATTGATGCTTGAGGATTTACTAATATTCTTATTAAAAACATCAAATCCTAAATTAGAGGCCTTGACAAATTTTAGATCAGGGTACTTATTATAGTCAATATTATTAATATTATAATCGTACACTCCTAAAGAATATACTTTAATATTCCTATAATCATTTAATAGAATAGGTGGAGTAATAGAAAAGCCTGAGGAAAAATCATTAAATATCTCATTTTCTTCAATTCTAAAAAATAAATCCTTAGATAAAAAAGCTACATGTAATTTATCATTAAGCAATTCATCTATTATTTTATTTGAAATAGGACTTTCAAATATAATGGAATCCTTATAGATTGTAAGAGCTCCATTATTTAAAATAAATCCATCAAAATTAAATAATGGTAAAATATCTTTCATTTGGCCTAAGCATCTTCCTGTTGCTAAAAAAACATAATCATTATTTCTTTTAATTAATTCAAATGCCTTTATTGTTTTATTTGATACTTTATTATTTATTGAAATAGTCCCATCTATATCGAATAAAAATACCTTATTCAACCTGCTCACCAGTTAATGAATATGAATCACAATCAAGTATTTTTACATTAACTCTTTCACCTAAACTAAGCTCATATTTAGCTGCTACATATATTACTCCATCAATATCATCAGGAGCGTAAGCATAGTTTCTTGCTAAATACATAAATGATTCTTCATCATAGCCAATAATAAAGACATCATTAATTATTTTACCAATCATTTTTTGATTATTTGCTAAGGCAATTTCTTGTTGCTTTTGCATTACTCTTTCATATCTTTTTTGTTTTTCTCCTTCAGTAATATCCTGTGGATATTCACAAGCCTTTGTACCTTCTTCTAAGGAAAAAGTAAAAGCACCTAATCTATCAAATTTAACCTCATCCATAAATACTAATAAATTATCAATATCTTCATTAGTTTCATATGGAAAGCCTATAATTAGAGTAGTTCTAATAACCGCATGAGGAATTAAATTCTTAATCTTTTTCATTAAATTAAGAAGATATTCCCTATTGCCTCTACGATACATTTTCTTTAATAAATTATCCTCACTATGTTGAATTGGAATATCAAAATAAGGCATTATTTTAGGATTGTCCTTAATAAAATTAATAAGCTCATCAGTAACAATATCTGGATATAGATATAATAATCTGACCTTAAAATCACCAGGAATTTTTACAATTTCTTCAAGAAGAGGTACAATCATTAGCTTGTTATCATATAAATCAAAACCATATTTAGTAGTATCCTGAGAAATTAAATTAATTTCATAGACTCCATCTTCTACAGCCATTTTCACTTCTTCTACAATAGATTCAATACTACGACTTCTTAATCTTCCTCTAATTAGAGGTATAGCACAAAAGGCACAATGATTTAAGCAACCCTCTGATATTTTTATATATCTCATATAATTAGGAGTAGAATATATTCTATTTAATGGGGAATATTCATTATTTAGCTTGTAGCTAGATAATAAGGTATTACTAATAATATTTCCAATATTAGAATATTCATCAATAGAAATGAATCTATCAACTTCTGGTAATAATTTAGATATTTCATCTTTATATCTTTGAGCAAGACAACCACAAACTATTAGCTTTGCTCCTTCTTTTTTATAATCAGCTAATGATAATATTGTATCAATAGCTTCTTTTCTTGCCGATTCAATAAATGCACAGGTATTTATTAATATTAAATCAGCCAAAGAAGGATCATCTACTAAAACAGATTCATCCTTTAAAACTCCTAAAATCATTTCTGTATCTACTTGGTTTTTAGCACAGCCAAGACTCACTGTATATAACTTCATATAATACTCCTACATAAAAATAAACATAATTAAGAATAAGGATAAGGATAATATAAAATTTAATAATACTACCAAAAAACCTTTTTTCTTAATAAAAATTGAGAATAATCCCATTATTATTGGGGCAATTCCAAAATATAAAAATTGAGAATTACTATTTAAATAATTATCAAATTTAGAATTAGGAATAATAGACTCCAAAAATCCAAAAGATTTTAAAATAAATAATACTACTAATCCCATTAATCCAAATAATACTGATAGTGCTATTTGACATATTGTAGTTTCTGGAATATAGGAATAGAAGGATTTCTTTTCATATATTGTCTCATCATTTGTCATTATCATTAAGCGATATTCTTGCTTAACTGTTAATTCATTACTATTTCTTTTTTCTAAAATAAATTGATAATTACCAACATTTGTTTTAGATTTTGGCAATCTAATAGAAAACAAGATACTTACTACCAATAAAATTAATAGAGTAACCGCAAGAGATATATATAATGTAGTATTAACAATTGGTATCGTTGTAGTAATATTTAAGCTAGGAACATATGCTGCAACAATTCCAAATATTATTATAATTAGAGAAATAATACTGAAAAATATTGAGGAATTTTTTAAACGGCTAACTGCTTTTAATATCTTTTTTTGTTTTTTTAGCTTATTAATTATATCTTGATCTTTAAATACTTCTAAATCACATGGATTATCATTTGTCACATCATCTATCTCTGAAACCTCATTCTTTTTTTCAGAATTATATAATTTTATAATTCTATTGTTCATATAATCTTGACAAATAAATGTTTTACAATAAGGTTTATCAAAAGAATAGAGATTTTGACTCACCTTATTCTTTACTGAAATAGAATTATTTTGAAAATAATGAATTAAATTAATGTAATTCAAATATAAATCTCTTGAAAAATCTATAAATAAATCTAAAGATATAGAATATATCTTCTTTGTTTCAATTTGTTTTAAATATTTATTATAATCAGATTTAATATTTAATAGACGATTTAAAGTATTTTTAGCTTCTTTTTTAAATGAATATTTATCTAAATTATCTAACAAATGCCAATAAAACGTATCACTAATTATCTTCTTTAAATCTTCTGGTTCTATTTCACTTTTAAATAATCTAAGTGAATAGAATACAGGATTTGCTTCATTTGCGATTGTTATTGCAGTTTTAAAATCATATTTATGTGCTACATATAAATAAAAATCATTAGTTGATAACAGCTTTGTTGCTCTTCTAAAGCATTCTTCACCATTAATAATAATAGATTTTATCTTTGATTCATATGATTCTTTAATAACATAGGTTTTATAGCTAGATAAAAATAATCTGGTAAATTTTGAATAACAATTCTTATCTAAATAATAGCTATCCTTTAATATTTTATATTCTAAGGAATCATCATCCTTAGAATATAATTCATGGTAGGTTTTAGTTAATCCAAAATCCTCCATAAAAGCATATAGGGCATTTGAATTAGAAGCTTCATAATGAGCTAATGCTTCACAAAAACTTTCAAATGAATATTCATTACCATTAATAAATACCTTTTTATCCTGTAACAAATAATAAATAATGAAGGTAAGGGCATTATTTTTATATTTAGAATAAGCTAATGCATTAATAACATTATCTACTAAAATTTTATTTTTTGATTGATATTTAACAAATTTAATTAGCTTTTTAGAATTTGAATAAATATCATTTATTGCTTCATCAAAATTATTAATATATGCTAAAGCTAAATCATTTAAGCTTGTATAAAAATTATCTAAAAAAGAATATGCCTTCATAATTAATCCTCTTTCTATAAGTCATCACTATCTAATATAATTGTTACAGGCCCGTCATTAATTAAATCAATTTTCATATCTGCACCAAAAACACCTTTTTTGGTAACAAATCCCAATTGATTTAATTTATCACAAAATAAATCATAATATTCATTTGCCTTTCTATATTCCATCGCTTCAACAAATGATGGTCTATTTCCATGCTTAGAGTCTGCATAAAGAGTAAATTGAGATATTGCAAGAATTTCTCCATTAACATCCTTAAGAGATTTATTCATTTTTCCATTTTCATCCTCAAAAATTCTAAGTCCTGATACCTTTTTTAGAACCTTTTCAAGTTCTACTAATGTATCAGTATTTTTAAAACCTATTAATAACATAAAGCCTTTATTAATAGAGCTTATTAATTTAGAATCAACAGTACAGCCTGAATGCTTTACTCTTTGTACAACAACTCTCATTATTTTTCATCCTTGTCTATAGATATTAAATTATCTCTTTCAATATTGAAAATATATTTTATTTTCTTTAAATTAACGATCATTTTTTCTAAATCAAAGGCATTATTAATCATAACCTTTAATTTAACAATTGATTGAAAATTAGCATTACTATTAGCTGAAATAGCTAAAATTGAAGAGCCATTTATAGATACTACATTCATTATTTCTACTAATAAATTCAAATTACTTGTAGCATAAATAGTAATACTAACAGGATATTTTCTTCCCGGGTTTGTAGCCCATGAAAGTGGAATTAATCTTTCTTTTTGGAAAGAATTAATATTTTTACAATTAATATTATGAACAGCTATACCATTACCTTTAGTTACATAACCAACTATTTCATCACCTGGAATAGGATTACAACAGCTTCCTAGCTTAAGCTGAGGACTAGACAATCCCTCTACTACTACACCAGTTTCACTATTAGTAGTTAATATTCTATTATTTCTTTCAATTTGTCTTGAAATAGTTTGTTCAATTGTGCCATTCTCAAGCTCTGGAGCATATTTAGATACTATAGTTTTTGCTGAAACATTTGATTTAGCTACCTCAAGGTATAAATCCTCTAAAGAATTAACATTATTTTTAGAGAAATTCTTTTTTGCAAATTCTTCAGTAAGCTCATAGCTAGTAATTTTACTTTGACGGAATTCCTCATCAATTAATTCTTTTCCATGAATAATCAAAATATCTTTATTTTGTTTATTTAAGAAATTTTTTATTTTATGTCTAGCATGAGTAGTTTTAGCAATTCTTAACCAGTTTTCACTTGGTCCAAAGGAATTTTTATTTGTTTTAATTGAAATAATATCTCCATTTTGAAGCTCATAATCAAGTGGTACTATATGATTATTTACAATAGCACCAACAGTTTTATTACCAATATTCGTATGAATCTTATATGCAAAATCTAATGGTGTTGCCCCACGAGGTAGGTCTATTACATCACCAGTTGGAGTATATACATAAACATTAGTAGATAAAATTTCTTCTTTTACTGTATCTACATAATCCTTTGCATCCTCATTCTTTTCTTCTGAAAATTGTAATAATTCAGCATACCATTTAAGCTTAGAAGCAATTTCAAATTGTTCACGTTCTTTAGAGTATTCAACATTTTCTTTATAGGCCCAGTGAGCAGCGATACCATTTTCAGCAATATCATCCATTTCAACTGTTCTAATTTGAACCTCAAAGGTAAAACCATCCTCACTAATTACAGTAGTATGAAGTGATTGATATAAATTAGGCTTTGGTACTGCAATATAATCCTTAAATCTTTTTGGTACTGGAGTATAATGAGCATGAATTAAGCCTAATACCTGATAGCATTCTGTAATAGTATTAACAATAATACGAATTGCAAGTATATCATAGATATCCTTAAAATCTTTATTTTGTTTAACCATTTTTTTATAAATACTATAAATATTTTTAATTCTACCTTTTATTTGATAATTTTCTAATCCTTCTTTAGCTAGAATCTTTTTTATTTCATCAATAGTATGATCAACATTTTGAATTCTTGCAGAATTATCTGATTTGATTTGAGTTAATATTTTATTATAAAAAACTGGTTCAACATAATTTAAAGATGAATCTTCAAGTTCTGCCTTAATACGGAACATACCTAGCTTGTGAGCAAGTGGTGCATAAATTTCAAGTGTTTCTCTTGCAATTCTCACTCTTTTTTCTTCTGCTAATGAAGATAGGGTTCTAATATTATGTAATCTATCAGCAAGCTTAACAATTATAACTCTAATATCTTTTGCCATAGCTAAAAGCATATGCTGATGATTTTCAACCTGTTTTTGTTCTAAGGATGCAAATTTTAATTGACCAACCTTAGTTACACCATCAACAATTTCAGCTATTTCAGCACCAAATTCCTTGGCTAGTTCTTCTTTAGTTATAGGAGTATCCTCAACAACATCATGAAGTAAACCAGCACAAATAGTTTGAGGACCAGCATGAAGGTTAGCTAAAATACAAGCTACATTTAAAGGGTGAATAATATAAGGTTCACCACTTTTACGAAATTGACCTTCATGTAAAGAATTAGCTCTATTAAATGCTTTAGTAATTAATTCAATAGATTCTTCCTTATGAATATATTCATCTGTAAGCTTTAATAAATCATCAAGAGTATGATATATCATAATAATACCTCCCAACTTAAAGCTATAAATTATTCTCCCTCAAACTCTATTAAGGTTGAAACATCATAGCCCTTTAATACTTCTCTTCCCTTTAAATCAACAAGGTCAATAACAAAGCCTAAGCCTACAACCTCGCCGCTTAATCTTTCAACTAATTTTGATGCTGCAAGTGCTGTACCACCAGTAGCTAAAAGATCATCAATAATAAATACCTTATCACCTTTTTTTATGGCATCCTTATGAATTGCTAAAGTATTAGTTCCATATTCAAGACTATACTCCTCTTCAATGACCTCACGTGGCAATTTTCCTGGTTTTCTAACGGGTACAAATCCACAATTATTCATTACCGCAACAGGACATCCAAACATAAAGCCTCTTGCCTCTGGTCCAACAATAACATTGGCACCCTTTTCTTTTGCGATTTTTGATAATTGCTCTACAGCATATTTAAATGCTTCACCATTTTGCAAAATAGTAGTAACATCTCTAAAAATTATTCCCTTCTTAGGAAAATCAACAATATTTGTAACATAATCCTTTAAATTCATAAACAACCTCCAAATATAAAGTAATTATATTTGTTATTATACCATATTATTTAGTAGCAAAAAAGTAATAACTTAAAAAAATGGAGGTTTTACTATAAAAAATAAAAAAGCATTTCTTATAGTATTAACAATGGCAGTAATAATAAAAATATTTGGATTATTTTATAAAATAATTTCAACTAGATTATTAGGAATTGAGGGAATGAAAATGTTATCAATAATATTCCCCTCAGTGGGATTATTCTTATCATTATCATCATTTTCAATTCAAATTGTATCTAACCAAATGATTGCCCTAAATAAAAAAACAAAAGAATTAAGAGCATCATCAATCATTTTATCAGCAATTAGAATCACTTTAATAACCACCTCAATTGCTTCTATAATTCTATTATTATTACTACCAATCTATAAAAATATTTTTAATACCTCATTAATATATTTACCTCTATTATTAACAATACCACTACTCTATTTTTCAAATCTAAGTGGAGTATTTAAAGGCTATTTAGAGGGTACAAATAATTTTACACATCCTTATATTTCTAATGTAATTGAATCTCTAACTAAACTAATATTAATGACAATATTTCTATTAATATTTAATAATTCTGATATAATTTCTAAAATAATAATTATATTCTTAGTATATTTATTATCTGAAGCCTCATCATTTATATATTTATTAATTATAATGAAAAGAAAAAAAGGAACAATCATACCTAAAAAAACTAAAGGATTAGAAATAAAAATATTTAAACAAGCCTTACCCTTAACTCTAACTATTTTAGTATCATCATTATCTAATTATATATTTCCCTTTTATTTAATAATATTATCAAATAAATTAAATATAGATTCAGAAATATTAATAACAGAATACACTCTAATTACCTCCTACGCAATGCCATCACTTGTATTATTAGAATCAGTTTCAACTACAATAACTAAATTAATATTTCCAAAAATTACAGAATATAGAGAAAATGAAACAAAATTAAAAAGAATTATTACTAATTCATTTATTATTATTTTATTATCAGCTATATTAAGCTTTAGTATAAATTATTTTTATACTGATTTTATTTTATATTTTTTATATGATAATAATTTAGCTAATATTATTACAAAAAAATTAGCTTTCTTATTTATTTTACTTTATTTTAATCCATTATTAATCTCTATACTTGAGGCTAATAATAAAGAAAAATATATTTTTTTTATTCAAATATTATCAGATATATTAACAATAATATTATCAACTATATTGATGATTATAATTGGAATTGAAGGATTACTATATGGAATATTAATAGGATTATTATTTAAATTTTTATCATTATTATTTATTGTAATTAAAAAAACAAAGGTAAAAATAAATAGGATATCATTAATAAATAATATCCTATTAGGAATTTTATATATACTATCAATAAAAATATTTAATAATTTAATCATTTCAATCTTAATATATTTGGGGTTAGTATCTCTTCTTTATCTTTACGATAATAATATAAAAGTTCCTTATCTTTATAAGAAGCATAAAGAATCTCTTTAATTTCAATATTCTTTTCACTAAATAATTTTATAATTTTTTCCTTATTAAGCTTATGTATCTCTATTGCTTCTTCTTGTATACTTCCACTTAATATAATCGGTAGACTTACACTATCAAAATGAGTTTTTCTAAATAGAGATAGAGTTCCATTATTTTCTAAAATACCTAATCTAATTTCATCAATATTCATAATATGATCCTGATGCATCTGAAATACTAAATCATCTATTGTATATAATTCCTTTTTCATATTCTTATAATTGATTTTTCCATCAACTATAATAACAACAGGATTACCATCTACTACACCCCTAAGCTTAGCTATCTTAACAATTAATAAAGATAATACCTTTTGTAATATCGCAAGAATAATTACACATAAAATACAATATAAAAAGAATTCATCATTATCTACTCCTATAGAGGCTATATCAGCAATAATTAATAAAATTACTAAATCAAAAATTGATAATTGGCCTACCTCTCTTTTTCCTAAAAATCTTAATATAATAATCAGTAAAAAATATAAAATAAATATTTTTGTAAATATCCATAATGCTTCCATGTAATCACCAATTTTATTTTTAGCATAATAAATATCTATTATTCATAAACTTAAGTGGTGATGATATGAAAAAAGTTACAATAAAGGGAATTAAAATATATTTAGTACTATTTATTTATCTATTTATAACATTATTAATTTACTCACTATTAATATCAAAAATGAACTTAGCCCTAAATAAATATGTATTGATAACAATACTAGGAATAGGTTTTATATTATTAGGCTTTTTATATGGAAATATGCTTCATAAAAAAGGAATAATTATAGGAATAATAATGGGAATAATTCATTATTGCTTACTCTATCTAATATTTATGATATCTAATTTTGAAATATCATTTAATATCATTAATATGCTATTATATAGTGTTTTATCAGGAATTGGTGGAATTTTAGGAGTAAACTTTAAAAAAATAATTTAATATGATAAAATATTAATAAGAAAAAGGAGTATATTATGAAGCCGCTTGCATATAGAATAAGACCTAAAGAATTTAATGATATAATTGGACAGGACCATTTAGTAGGACCCAAGGGAGTAATTACTAAGATGGTTGAACAAAATAAAATCTATTCAATGATTTTATATGGACCAGCAGGATGTGGAAAAACCTCAATTGCGAGTATAATTTCAAGCCTTAATCCTCTATCATCATTCGAATTTAATGCTTCATGTGATTCAAAGGCTAAGTTAAAAGAAATAGCTGACAGTGCTAAATTCTATGAAAATACCATTTGTATAATTGATGAGATTCATAGAATGAAAAAAGACATTCAAGATTTTTTATTACCTTTTATTGAAAGTGGCACTTTAACTATTATAGGCTTAACTACAGAAAATCCTTATAGAGCTATTAATCCGGCTATAAGATCTAGATGTCATATTTATAGAATGAATGAAATTACTAAAGAGGATATTATTCTTTTATTGAAGAAAACAATAATTAATGAAGGATTTAATGAAATGACTCAGGATATATTAGAATATATCGCAGTTGCATCTTCTTGTGAAATAAGAACAGCTCTTAATATGCTTGAGGTTTCATCTATGCTAGATAAAGAAGATTTAAATTTAGATAATGTCAAAGCATTAATTGGAAAAAAAGCCTTTTTAATAGATGAAAAAGGAGAAAACTTCTATGATGTAGCTAGTGCCATGATAAAATCAATAAGAGGTAGTGACCCTGATGCAGCTATCCACTATCTTGCAAGATTATTAAAAACTGAGGATTTAGAATTCATAACAAGAAGACTATTATGCTCTACATATGAAGATATCGGATTAGGTAATCCTAATATTGGCCCTAGAGTTTATGCAGCCTGCCAAGCAGCCTTATCATTAGGACTTCCTGAGGCACGATTACCCCTATCCTATGCAGTAATTGACTTAGCTACAAGCCCTAAATCTAATTCTAGCTATACTGCAATAAATGAGGCTATAAGTGATTTAGAAGAATTAACTAGTATGGAAATACCACCTCACATTCTAAATAAAGAATTAAAAAGTGGTAAATATGAATATAAATATCCTCATGATTATCCAAATGGATATGTAAAACAACAATATTTACCAGATTCCTTAAAAGATAAAACTTATTATAATCCAAAGGATACTGGTTCTTATGAAAGAGCAATAAAGGAATATATGAATAAGCTTAAAGCTTAGAAATAATATTTTCAAAATCATCTGTTGATATATAAGGAGCCTGTCCATGTAAAAGCTTATTATTAGCTTGATATAGGATATCTCCTTTTTTTTGTAGTCTTGAGGCTATATCTCCTCCAAAGAATTTTAATGATATTGATAAATCAGATTGATAAAAGGATAAAATATTAGAATTATTTAAATTTAATTTATTCAAATCCTTTTTCCCTCTTACAAATAATAATAATACAATACCAACTCGTAACCCAAATTGAATTACATAATTTAACTTTTGAATTAAAGCCTCATCAAAAGATTCTGGTCGAAAAAATAAAATGTGATAAATAATAGATAAGCTTTCATATTTATTATCATGCTCTTCAATTTTCTTATTGGCTTCTTCAATATTATCTACATTTAAATATTTAAGAGTATCCATTCTTCTTTCATATTCACTAAAAGCTTCATCTAGGGCAATAGATGCTGATTTTTCATTATTAACATAAATAATCTTTGTATTAGAGAGAATCTGAAATTCAGAATAAAAATCATAAAAATATATATTATTTAAATCTATTCCTTTAATTAATAAAGAAGCTAAAATACTTCTTGCCATAGTTTTTAATCCACTTCCATAATCTCCAATAATTAGAAGTGTTGCCCCATTTTTAGTATCAAATTCCATTTTACTTCCATCTACTTCTACACCTAAAATAAGCTTATTAGATAATTCCTCTCCAATTAAAATACTTTTTAGAGTTAAAAGCTTTTTAAATTGATTAGGAAGTTCAAACTTCATTTCTAAATTATCCTTTATTACAAATGAACATTTATTGAAAAATCCACTTAATTCAATTCTAACATTATCACTTTTATGTGGTAATGATACTATAAATCTTGATGAAGTAAATGATGTCATATATCCTTTAGGAATACAAGTTACTCTTTTATTATGAATAAACTCTACAAGTTCCTTATATTTATCACTATTAATTTCTTCTTGTAAAGAAAATGAAGTACTAGTTTCTTTATCCATTAATATAGAAACAGGCACCTTCACATTACTACTAGTATTTGCTGGAGTATGAATCCCTTTAAAATAAGAAATCGTATTATTATAAAAACTATATATAGCTTCTTTTAATCTACCACCCTTAATTATCTTAATAATATTAACATCAAATAAATAAGATACTCCAATAATTAATGAAGCAATGCCTAATAAAATAATACCTATTTTACCACTAATAAAGCCTATTATTTGGCATAAAATAGCTATAATGATACCTCCACCTACAGTATAGCTATTTTCATATATTGATATATAATTTTTGTATAAATTAATTGTTTTTGTAAATATAGTAGTATTACTCATTGATAAAGGATCATATAAGCCTAAATGACAAAAAACACTCATACCTAAAAAAATAAATACTCCTCCAACAAAATAAATATGATGAATATCTATTGGCTTATTCAATATTAAATTACAGATAGAAAAAATAATAATAAATATTAATGCTAATGAGGTAAAATCCCCAAAAACAAAGCTTATAAAAAGATAAGCTTTTTTCATATAGCCAATTCTTCCCATTAATAAAAATGAAATTGAAATAATTAAAATACCCAATGCAATATGAAAATATTCTTTTTTTCCTTCTTTTTTCTTTATTTTTTCTTTTGCCATTAAATATCACCTGTTTTTATATGCTATCAAATTATTATTGAAAAAAATGTAATAAAATATAATAAAAAAATGATTTTATCAAATGAATCATAAAAAAATAAAAACTAGCCATATTAATTCTCTTTATGACTAGTTTCTATATTCTCTAAAATTATTTCTAATATGATAATAATAAATTATTTTCTTATATTTTCTAAATCTGTTGAAATTAAAACAGGAATAATTATAGGACTCTTTCTAGATTCCTTATAAATATAATGAGATATTTCATTCTTTAGACTAGTTTTATATTCACTCCAATTAATAAATTTAGAAGTTAAATAATTTTGACTTACTAAATAAAAAATTTCTTTTATCTTATTTTCAATATTAATATCATCATCTCTTGTGAAGATAAAACCCTTTGATATGATTTCAGGACCTAAAATAACTGTTTTAGTTCTAGGATTAATGTTTGCAGCAATAAGAATAACTCCATCTTCAGCTAAAAGCTCACGATCCCTCATTACTACATCTCCAACATCCTTAAATGCCTTACCATCAATTAATACCTCTCCACAAGGTACAGCCTCACTAATACCAACATATTTACCATTTTCAAAGCCTAAAACATCTCCATTATCAAGTAATAATATTTGTTCATCCTTATAGCCAATACAATTAGCTACAATTCTTAATGCATATTGATGACGATATTCACCAATAACAGGAATTATATATTTAGGCTTTAATATATTGATCATTTGTTTTATTTCTTCTCTATTAGCATTAATTTGTGGTAATAATGTTGAATTAAATACTTTAACCTTACTTGTTACATGATAAATAATATCTAATGTACGAGATGCCATTTTTTCAGTACCTAAATAAGGTTGAGTTAATACTACAACAGTATCAGTCTTTTCTAAATGAATTAATCTATCAATACCCTTAGACATTCTTTGTAGCATAAAATAAGGTTCATGACGTTCTCCAGTGACTAATACTATTAAATCCTTATCATTATTTAAATTCTTTTCATCAATATATCTTAAATTAGCAAAATTTTCCTCAGGTATTTTTAAATATCCTAATTCTATTGCTTGATTTACAATCTTTTGAGTTTTTCTACCAATAATAGCTATTTTTTTATGATGTTCAATAGCAATATTAACTATTTGTTGAATTCTTAAGATATCAGAAGAGAATAACGAGAAAATAATTCTATTTTCACTTTGAGATATTAAATTAGTAATTCTTAATTTAAATTCTAAAATAGTACCTCTACTTTGTTCATTATTAGCCCCTAAAGATTCAGTTAGTAAGGCAAGTACTCCTTCTTTAGCAAAAACTGCAAGAGATCTAAACATATGAGCATAATTAATTCTTGAATTTTGATCAAAATTATAATTACTTGTATAAATTATATAACCATCATTAGTTTTTATAGCTATACCATAGCTTTCAGGAATATTATGAGAAACCTCAAAGAATCTAATTGTAACATCTCCAAAATGTAATGCAGATTTAGGAGATACAACATTAAGTTGATTCTTAGAATAATCCACCTCATCTTCTTTAAGCTTTTGTTCAAGTACTGCAAGAGTAAATGAAGAACCATAAATATTAATATCATTCTTTTCTTTAATTAAATGGCCAATTCCACCAATATGATCATCATGGGCATGACTCAAAAATACTCCGACAATTCGCTCTTTATTTTCTACTAAATAAGATAAATCATTAACAATTATATCAACACCATATAATTCAGATGTAGGATACTTTAGTCCACAATCTAAGATAAATATTTGATTATCGATATCTACAACATAAAGGTTTTTTCCATCCTCTTGTACGCCACCTAAAGCAAAAAAATTTATTTTACTCATAAATAAATATCACCCTAATTATGGGTATCCTCCTTCTCTAATTATAACTGAATCGAGCTCCAATTTATGTTAATTATACAATATTTTATCGTTATAAACAAGATGTAATAAAATTTATTTTAATTTATATTCTTGTTAAAATAAGTTTCATTGCCTCATATGGATAAAAAATAGCTGGAATATTTGATAAAATTTCATATTTATTGCTCTTATCAAGTTTTAATATATCAAATCCATAAGGAGCTGATGAAACATCTAATATATATTTGTTATTAATTAATTGATAATCCCAATCTAAATTTTTAGGAATTGTATTAATTAATAAATTACTTTCATAAATATTATCAATATAATTATACCCTAATAACTCAATAAATTTTATTTCAATAGGATTTAAAGTATATATATTAAATTTAATTTTATTTAATGACAAAATTAATGCTAAATAAAATGAAATATTTCCAAATCCAATTATAGTAATTGGTTTATCTAATTTTTTATTATCTAATAAATATGAAAAAATGCCTAAGGCAGTCAATCTTGCATTATCTTTAACAAATGAGGGATCACTAAATAATTCTATAAGCTTTATCGAATTATCTTTACAAATTTCTTTTAATCTATTATTACTTTTTCCAGTTATTATTTTCTTTATACTATTATTTTTTATTATATCTTCTAAATTTAAATTAATTAGTATATTACCATCATTATCTATTCCCTTAATAGGTAATATTAAGGTATCAATATCATAAAAATCAATTAGCTTATCAGAATAAATAGCATCTACTACCTTTGACAATTCTTTATATCTATTATCACTTTTAATAATTCCTATCATCTAATCACCATTTTATGATATTCATAAAAAAAGAAAAGGTGCTACTAGCACCAAATCATTAATTAAAATTACAAACGCCTACCTCAACTACTAAGCCCTTTTCAACAATGAAAGAGTGGTTAGGTAAATCCTCATGCCATAAACCCTTTTCAACTGAATCCCAAGACTTATCAGCTAAAACCTTAAATTCAACAGTAGCGTCTGCTGGTAACATTTTAGAAGCAGTGAATTTGCCACAAGCCTCACAATAAGTAAGCTCTAATGCATCCTTAACTTCCCAATCACCAAGTCCCTTTACAGAACCACATACATAAACATGTTCAACACCAGCTGGTACTGAAACCTTAAATTCTACTTTACAAGTTTTTGCCTTTGCGCATGCCATATTAAATCCCTCCTAAAAAAAATATGTACGCTTATATAATATATCAATTAAAACAAAAAACAAATATAAAAACGTTTTACAATAAAAATATTTATAAAAAATTTTATTTTTTTATCAAAATACTAAAAAATACGACAATATATATATAAAATTTTATAAATTAATATTTTTTTCGAATAAAATAATAATTATAAAACATTACATTTTACTTCTAAAAAAATAAATATTGAATATTTAGATCAAACCCATTAGGGATTTTTGCTGCATCGTTTATAGCATTAGCTACTCTTGTAACATTGGTTAAAGAAGAGATTTGACTAGCTAAATAGTCTAAGATATCATTTAATATGTCTACTCGCTTAATTTTGTTTCTTTCAACAATATCCTTGATATGCTAGCTATCACTTTTGATTACCTCCTTAAATTTATTGCATTACAGTTAAAACTTTCAGGTTTTTTTATCGTTTTATGATTAAAATGTCAATATAATGCTTCGTTTTACCTAATTTTTTTTACTTTAATGCAAAAAGTTTTGGGTGTATTGAGATAATTCTTTATTTATATTGAACCTCTAATGACTTAAGTTACAAGATTCTAAATCAATATCCTTTAGAAAGTAGGGACTTTCATAGACTACATGAGTTTAAATTCCGGTAGTTGATTATTAATCTTTTATTATTTCATTATTTATAATTGGTATTTATCTATATAAATATTTATCCTTTTTTTAATTGAAAATAATAGAATAATAAAAAGCTTCATCATGAAGCTTTTTATTATTCTATTCCTTCTAAAAAAGAATTAATAATTAATGAAATAATTAGGGGCTTTTCTAAATATAGAAAATGACCTGCATCCTCTATTTTAATTAAGACACTATTTCTAATATTTTTATTAATATAATTTCCTACTGTAGAAATAGGAGTTTCATTATCATTAGTACCATATAGCATTAATACTGGAATATCTATTTTATTCATTTCCTGTGTCAAATCTTTATTAACTGTATCAACTAGCATTTTTCTTTTATAGCCTTGACTATTAATATAATCCTTTGACCCCATTTTAATTTTAATACCAAGCTTATTGAATTTTTTATATATACTTTGTTTAATTCTTTTAATTCCTTTTAGTTTTAGCTTAACTCCATGTGATGCTAATAAAATTAAGCCCTTAATTTTATATTTACTAGCATAAATTATTCCAATTCTTCCACCATAGGAATGACCAATAATTACAGGATTAATAATATTTAGTTTTATAATAAATTTATGTACTAAATCACAAACCTCATATACTGTTAATGAAGAATCTATTACTGTATCTCCAAATCCGGGTAGATCTAATAAATAAAATGAATACCCATCAGATAATTTTTCTATTAATTTATTAAAGGTATTATGATTTGCCTCCCATCCATGTAAAAAAACAATGGGCTTACCATATCCAACCATCTCATAATTAATATTGATATTATCAATT
The DNA here is from genome assembly GCA_045124155.1 of Anaeroplasma sp. Taxonomy (GTDB): domain Bacteria; phylum Bacillota_I; class Bacilli_A; order Acholeplasmatales; family Anaeroplasmataceae; genus Anaeroplasma. The sequence continues at coordinate 31,061 of JBGVLG010000182.1, read as the reverse complement.
ATTATTTTCAAAATATCACCATAAAAATATATGAAATATATAGTAATTTTAGCATAAAAAAGGATGCTTTTTAAACATCCTGATGTAATGAATTAAAAGCATCACTAATTATTTTTGCATTATCTTTATTATTATTGGTAAAGTCAATCCAATCCCTATAGATATCATTACTTGACTTATTATCATATTGAAGCTTATTATCACTACCAATCAAATCACTAATATTCTTGGGTAAAAGATTGACTAAATGAAAATATTCTTCCATAGGTTCTAAGCTAAAATAATAATTATTTTTAGTTAATAATAATTCACTATAACAATATTCATTATAAAGAATACCTATACTTAATAGGGATTCTCTTTTTAATATTCTACAATCTGCATTATTAATATCTACTTTAAGATTTGTTAAAATATTTTTTATTTCCTTTGACTCAACATCATGTAAAATCACTCCAAAGGTGGATTCTAATAGTTTTTTATCTGCTTTTACTTTACTAATAATATAGATAATTGTTAGTATTAAAAAGATAACTCCTAATGATAAAAAGATTATAGAAATATATCTATTTCTTTCAGTAAATATTAGGCATAATCCTACTCCAATTAAAACTATATCTAATAAAATAAATAATACTAAATCAATCGTTCTTTTATTTGATTCTGTTTCAAATATAGAATTATCATATATTTTCATTTTATTTTTTCTCCTTTAATAAGCTTTTCGCATGTTCAAGAGCGTATAAGCTTAACTTATCTCCTGATAACATCAAGGCAATTTCTTCTACTCTCTTATCATAATCTAAATCATTAATTTTAGTCTCTGTTCTATTATTTGCTGAAATCTTATAAATATGCTTATGATAATCTCCTATTGCAGCAACCTGAGGTAAATGTGTAATACATAATATTTGGGTGTTTTTTGAAATTTGATACATTTTTTCAGCTATTTTTTTTGCTGTTGTGCCACTAACTCCAGTATCTATTTCATCAAATACCATTAATGAATCCTTATAATTATTTGATAAATAGCTTTTGAATGCTAGCATAATTCTACTCATTTCACCACCTGAGGCAACCTTATGTAAAGGTCTTAGTGGTTCTCCTTTATTAAAGCTTATCATAAATTCAACTATATCTATACCATTATCATTAAATGCTTGTGAATTAAAAACATCATTAAGATTAATATTTTTAAATATAATTGAAAATTGAGTATTTTCTAAATCTAAATCATTACATTCTTTAATAATTGTTTTTTCTATTATTTGTGCTTGTTTTTGTCTAAATTCTGATAATTTATTACTACTAGCTATTAAGCTATTATATTGATTTAATAAATCATTATAGCTTTCCTTTAATACTTCATCATAATTAGTAGCCATTTCTATTTGTAGGGTAATTTCTTCTAGTTCCTTAATTAATTGAGATACTGTTTTTTTATATTTGTCTTTTACTTTATTTATTTCATTTAAATTTTCAATTAATGAATCTAATTCTTGCTCATCATAATCAAAATTTTTAAGCTGAGATGATATAGAATTCTTTATATCAATAATTTGATAATAAAAATCCTTTAAAGTACTACTATTAGTACTATATTCATTATCATATTCTCCTATTACCTCTAAAGAATTTGCAGCATTATATAATGCATCAATTGCTGAAAAATCTCCATCTAAATAATCTAATGCTTGATTTAAATTAGAATAAATTTTATCATAATTAGAAAGCTTAGCTATTTTTTCTTCTAATTCTATATCTATATTCTCATATAAATTTAATGACTCTAATTCATTTTTTTCATATTCTAAGAATTCTAATCTTTCTAATGTATTTTTTTGTCCTTCTAATATTTTCTTATATTTTGAAAGCTTTTCCTTATAAATAAATAGATTTTTGGAATAATCATTCATTAGCTTATCAAATTTAGTATTATCATGAGGATCTATTAATGATAAATAATTATCTGGATTAAAAAGCTTATAAGTGTCATTCTGGACATGAATATCAGCAAGTAAAGCTGATATTTGCTTAAGAGTATTTAAATTTACTGATATATTATTAATCTTTATTACATTTTTAGAACTATTCCAAATTTCTCTATGAAGAGTAATTTCTTCTAATACTGGTATATTATATTTATTAAATAAATCTAATACTATGGGATTATTAGTAAAAATTCCTGTAATCTCAGCATGAGTCTCATTATATCTAATCATATCACTATCTGCTCTACTACCTAACAATAAAGAAATAGTATCTATAATTAGAGATTTACCCGCACCAGTTTCACCAGTTAGTACAGTCATTCCTTTAGAAAAATCCACTCTTATATCTTCAATTATTGCAAAGTTCTTTACAGATAATGTCTTAAGCATAACTTACTCCTTATTACATATTTCAATAAAATTAATACTAGTTTTAATATTTCTTTCTATTAGTGCTAAAAATTCTTTATTACCACTTCCACCAAGTATTGGAGAAGGTATTAGCTTTTTAATGCCTAAATTATGTTCATTTAAGGCTTCATTAACTTGATTTAATACCTTTAAATGTAGTTTTCTATCCTTTACTACTCCATTTTTTAGATGAGACTTACCTAATTCAAATTGAGGCTTAATTAAACAGATTAGCTTACTATCCTTAATTAGATTATTTAATCCTGAAAGTAGATATTCAATAGAAACAAAAGATACATCCATAACAAAAAAATCTATTTCATCATCAAAGCCCTTAATATCTAATATATTAGTATTTTCTAAAGATATTACTCTAGAATCATTTTTAAGCTTACTATCTAATTGATTAGTACCTACATCAATTGCATAAACTTTTTTAGCATTATTTTGAAGTGCACAATCGGTGAATCCTCCAGTAGAGGCACCTATATCAACTATAATCTTATCATTAAAATCTAAATTAAATCTCTTTATTGCTTCTAATAACTTATATCCTCCTCTAGATACAAAAGGACACACTTCTTTTTTTATTTCAATTTTAGAATGTTCATTTATATCTAAGCTAGGCTTATTAGCTAATTTATCATCTACATATATAGCATTATCTAATATTGCTGCTTGAGCTTTATTACGGCTTTTAAAAAAACCCTTTTCTACTAATAATAAATCTAATCTCATAATGATTCCTTAGGAAAATCAACAAGTCCTGCCTCAGTCATTTTCTCTGTTACTAAGGATTCACTAGTATTTAAAATATCATAACATTTTTTGGAAACCTCTAAACCCTTTGTATAAGCTTTTACAGCCTCTTCAAGAGAAATTTCTTTATTTTCAAGTTTATGAAGAATTACTTCTAATTCAGTCATATAATCTTCAAATGTTAATTCTTTATTCTCCATTTTTAATCACCTCAACAACCTCACTAATAATTTTTCCATTTTTCATTTCAGTGGTTAATAAATCACCTTTTTTAGCATTATTAACATCAATAATAATATTACCATTTATAGAGCTTATTGAATAACCCTTTGCCATAATAGCTAAAGGATTTTTTTCTTCTAATAAGGCTCTATAACGTTCAAATTGATTTTTCTTTAAATCAATTATATGATTAATTGCTAAATTCAATCTTTTTAAGCTTAAATTAACAGTTTCTCTTTCTCTTTTTAATATTGAAATTGGATTATTTATTTCTAATCTTTTATCCAATGATAAAAGCTTCATTTTATTATCATTAATTAAATAATTAATCTTTTTTGTCATTGTATCAATATAATAAGAAATATTCTTTTTCAATACCTCAATATTAGGCGTTGCAAGTTCAGCAGCTGCAGTAGGAGTTGCCGCTCTAACATCACTCACAAAATCTGCAATAGTAAAGTCTATTTCATGACCTACTGCAGAAATAACAGGAATATTACTATTATATATTGCATCAGCTACTACTCTTTCATTGAATGCCCATAAATCCTCTATCGAACCACCACCACGACCTACAATTAATACATCAACTAAATTATCTTTATTAGCTTTTTTAATTTGTAATGCGATATCATCTTTGGCATCTACACCTTGAACGATTGCAGGATATAAAATCATATGAGCTAAAGGATATCTTCTATTGATAGTATTAATTATATCTCTAATAGCCGCACCAGTTGGTGATGTAATAACACCAATAGCCTTAGGATATTTTGGAATTGGTTTTTTATGAAGTGGGTCAAAATAGCCTTCCTTTTCTAATTCCTTTTTAAGCTTTTCATAGGCTAAATATAAATCACCTATTCCATCACTTTTCATTTCAACAACATTTATTTGATAGCTACCAGAAGGTTCATATACAGTAACTCTTCCCTTTACATAAACCTTCATACCATCCCTAACATCAAATTTCACCTTTTGGGCCTCTCTTGAAAACATGGTTGCTGAAATTTGAGAGTTTTCATCCTTCAAGGTAAAATAAAAATGCCCACGAGAATGATGCTTAAAATTAGAGATTTCTCCTTCTAATAATACCTCTTCTAAATGATGATCGTGGTCAAATTTATATTTTATATACTTTGAAAGAGCTGTTACTGTTAAATAACGTTCCTCCATAATCATTTCTCCTTATAAATTTATTTAGAAATATTTTTAGATATTGTATCTAATAAACGATTATTGAAGCTTACAGCCTTGTGATCACCATGATCACTATATTCTTTTGTAATTTCTAATGCTTCATTAATAATAATAGTTTTTTCTGTTTTACCTTCTAATAGTTCTGAGGTTGCAAGCTTAATTATAGCCTTATCAACTAAATTTAATCTAGAAATAGAATAATCTACTAAAGAATTATTAATTAATTCCATAGCTTCATTTTCATGTTTTTTTACAATAGCTAAAAAAACATTTACACTTTCTTCTTCATATTCTAATACCATTTTACTAGCATTATCGATTGAAATTCCATTAAAATCAGCAGTATATAAAATTGTCATAGCCAAAATTCTAGCTTCTCTTCTTGTCATATAAACACTCCATTATAGTAAGCATCACATAAAAAAGATACTTATTTTTCTATCTAATTATAGCATTATAATGCTTATTTAACAAACCTTTTTTATCATATTTTTAAACTTGTAAAAAAAATATAATAATATTAATTTTTATTCATAATAATAGAATAAATTTTATAAAATTTATAAATTCATTCAAAAATTATTCCATAAATTTCATTTAATATAAAATAATAAATATAATAAATAATATTAAAAATAAAAAACTATTAAATTGTTATCATTTCAATTTAATAGCTAAAACTAATCTTTAAATTTATCTATAGATACAAAAATTGTACCTACTACCATAATAAATAAAGCAATATAAAAAGTGTAATATGGTTTCTCTGGAAAGAAAATAAATGCTAATAAAACTACAATAAAGGGCGCTATTATATAATATGAAGAAGTTTTAGCAGAACCTAAATACCTTTCTGCAATAACATAAGTAAATACAGATAATCCATACAATATACGCATTCAATACCAATTCCAAGTTATAATCGACCTGCAAGAATTGCCATTATTGTTCCAAATTTTTTCATATTGCAAATTTCCTTACTATAAATAAACTACAAAAAGGCATAGATTATTTAAAACCTATACCTTTTTATTAAAAAACTACAATTTTTTTTAGTATTTAATATTTCTTATATTAAAAATTATTATTATAATATTCCTTACTACCAAAAGCATTTAGCTCTAATGCTTTTTCAGCGTAATATTTAGCTTCTTCTTTATTTATTTCAGTACCAATTCCAGAAAAAAAACATTGGCTAAGCTTTAATACTGCAGCAGGAAATTCTTGATATGCAGCATATTCAAAATACTCAAAGGCTTTATTAGGATTATAATCGGGATTGTCAGGATTAAAATAATATAAGCCTAATTCATATTGAGCGACGTCTAATCCTTTATCAGCTGCTTCTTCAAAATATTTGTTCGCTTCTTTAACTGATTTTGTAACACCTTTACCAGCTTGATAGCATAAACCAATCATATAAATAGCATATGGAGAATCCTCCTTCATACCCTTTTTATACCATTTTATAGCTTCCTTTGAATTTTCTTTAGTACCAGTACCATAATAATAAGCATCACCTACTGCAAGAATTGAATCTAAATTATTTAGATTAGCTCCCTTAAGATAATATTTTAATGCTTCATCAGGATCAACATTTACACCATACCCAAATTGATAGCATTTTCCTATACTATAATAAGCTTCACTAGAACCTAAAGAAATAGCTTTTTTATAATACGAGATGGCAACTGAATAATCTTGTTCTACTCCTTGATTGTGAAAATAACAATTACCTAATTCATTTAATGCCTTAGGATAATTTAAAGAAGCACATTTTTTTAACATTTCAATTGCTTTTTTTGAATCAGCATTAACTCCAACTCCATTTTGATAGCATCGATAAACATTAAACATAGCTTCTAAATGATTTTGACTTTGAGCCTTATTATACCATTCAAATGCTAAAGCATCATCCTTATTAACACCATAGCCATAATAATAATGTTCTCCCATTTCAAATTGAGCATTACTATTACCTTCATCAGCTGCCTTTTGATACCATTTTAAAGCTTCATCATAAGAAAAATCAACTCCAAGACCATTATCATATAGAACTCCTATACAATACATACCCTCACTAGAACCTAAATTGGCAGCCTTTTTAAATTGCTGAAGAGCTTTTTTATAGTCTTGTTTTTCGCCTTTACCCTCTTTATAGCAATAGCCTAAATTAACATAACCAGAAAGTTCACCTAAATTTTGAGCATCCTTAAATAATTTAATCGCCATTTTATAATCCTTAGCTACAAATTTTCCATCATAATACATTGTACCTAAATCATTTATAGCACTAGCATTATTATTCTTTGCTAATTCCTCTAAATAATTATAAGCCAGTTCATAATTATAATCCATTTCATATCCATTTAATAAAATAACTGCCAAATTATATTTTGCTTGTTCATTTTTATCCTTAAGAGTATTATAAATATCATAAGCCTTCTTATAATCTCTAAAATTATCACTATAATAATAACAATTACCTAATCTAAATAATGCATCCTCATCACCTAAATCAGCAGCAAGTCTATAATATTTAATTGCTAATTCATCATTATTATTAGTTCCTAGACCATAGTAATAACAATCAGCTAAAACAGCCAATGCATCATTAACACCATTATTAACTGCAAATAAATAAGATTCAAAGGCTTTAGTTTCATCTTTTTCAACTCCTAAGCCCTCAGAATATAAATAACCTAAATAATATGAAGCCAAAGGGTAATTATAAATACTATCAAATAAATGAAAAGCCTCATCATATTTAGATGCACTATATTTTTCTACCCCAGAATTAAATATAGACCTAACTTGGGGAGTCTCCTCTAAAGGTAAAATAACATTTTTTTCATTAACTGAAGAATCATTTATCTCTTCATTTTCTTCTTGATTTTCTAACCCCTCTCCTTTAGATTCAATTTCTTCGATATAATTACTATCTGTTTCATTATTAGTTACAACAGATTCTTCTAAAGAATCATCTTGTTTATATTCAATAGTTTCACTAGTATTATTTTCTGTTTCATCACTATTTGTATTTACAGTTGTTTCTTCAGAAATTTCAATAGAATTCTTTTTTATATAATTATTTGTCATTTCAGTTTCTTTTGTGTCATCAGCTATTTTATTTTCTTCATATCCTAATAAAGCTAATAAAGCTAATTCATTATTAACTGTATTAAAACTAGAAAGTGTTTCCTTAAAGTCATCAGCCTTTATTATAATATCATCACTTAAAGAATCATCATCATAAACACTATCAAAGATATCATCAAGTTTGCCATTAAAATAGAAAAATATCTTTTTATTATATTTCTTATTTGCATCATAGAATTCATCTAAAGTTTCATAGAATTCGAAATCAGATAAGGATAATTTAGATAATACAAAAATCTGGGCATCACTTCTAATAAGAGATGCTCTTGCAGATATTTTAGAACTATTAGCTAACAAGCTTGTACGTAAATTAAAGCCCTTATTAGTTAATGATTCAAAGACATTATTAAATGTATATAAATCCTCATTATTAATAATAAAATTTACATTGCTAATCATAAAAAACCCTCCTGAATAAAGAATTAATTTATTTTCTCATTAAATAATATGATAATGCACAAATAGTTTTTGCATCCTTAATTTCACCATTAAGAATCATATTTTTTACATCATCCAGCTTATAAAATTTTGATTCAATGACCTCATCATCATCAAAATGAGTTTGAGTTTTTTTACAATTTTTTGCTAAATACAAATAAATAATTTCAGAAGAATACCCACAAGTAGGATAAATAGCTCCTAAAAAATCTAAACTATCAGCCTTATTACCTGTTTCTTCTTCCAATTCTCTTTTAGCTGCTAAAAGTGGATCTTCATTTTTTTCAAGCTTACCAGCTGGAATCTCATACATCACTTCATCATATGCATAACGAAATTGTTTTACTAATAATATTTCTTCATTTTCATTAATACATAATACTGCTGCTCCACCATTGTGTCTAACAATTTCTCGAAATGATTCATTACCATTAGGACACAATACTTTATCCTTAACAAGTTTAACTACATGCCCTTCAAAGATAGTCTCTCCAGATAATCTTTTCTCAATCATTTTCATAAAAATCACTCCTTTTGTTAATTTTATCATATTTTAAAGGAATTGGTATAAAAATAATCAATTATTTAAAAAAAAATGATATTACTACAAAAATTTTGTAATAATATCATAAATAAAAATATTATTTTATAGGAAATTGAATTTCAGTCAAATAATCATTTTCATTTTCTTTATTCCAACAACCATCAATATAGGATTCTCTAGGACTATCAATAATCTCAAAATGATTATCTTCAATATATTTAAGAATCTTTAAATATGATTCTCTTAAATTACTATAGCTTCCATGATGCATAATAGATAATACTCTTATACTTTCAAGCTTCATAAATTTAATTCCATCACCCTCAACACCTAAAGAATTACAAGCTTCTTGATAACGAATTTTAATATCTTTTTCTTTATATTCATTATCTAAATAGCTAATAAAACAGTATCCATCATTATGACATGTAAGACTAGGATTTAACTTTTTACATAATGATCCTGTCTCTAATACAAAATCAGTAATTTTAGAAAAATCTTCAATAACACCATCCCTATAATAAGTCAAATAATCAGGTATAACCTTTAAAATAATTTCACTACTCATATTAATATCCTCCAATAATAAATCTATTTTTGAAAGTGTATTTGTATAGTTTATTATTTGAGCTTCAATAATATTTCTATGATTATTTAATATTCCTTTAATATCATTACCATCAATAACTTTTTTAATATCCTTAATGGGTAGGCCTAAATCCCTTAATGATACTATATATTTAAGTTCCATCAGCTTATTAATATCATAGTAACGATAATTAGTATTAGGATCTATTATAGTAGGATTTAACAATCCCTCTTCCTCATAATATCTAATAGCTTTTATTGTAACCTTAGAAAGACTTGAAAGCTCTCCTATTTTATACATATTGCCACCTCCAGCTATATTTATACAATCTCCCCTAAGTGGAGAGTCAAGGATATAAAAACATTTTATTATATTTTTTTTATTAATGTAAAGTCTTTTATTATATTTTTTTTCTAGTATAATCATTATGGGTGATTAAATTTATGAAAAAAATAAAAACAATTATGAGTATTATACTATTAGGAATAATATTATTAACCACTACCTCATGTGATTTAATATATGAATATTTTCCATTTCTTAATACTTCTACTTCAACTACACATAATCATACAGCTACTTCGATAAATAAAAATGAAGGAGTAATTTATGATGATTTCCAAATTCATTTTATGACGCTTGGAAATGATAAAGCTGGAGATTCAATCTATATTAAAGCTGGAAATACTGATATTGTTATTGATGCTGGGAGTAGACAACAATCTACTATAACAACAAAGGAATATATGAATCAATATATAAATGATAATAAAATAGAATATGTCATTCTAACTCATAAAGATCAAGATCATATAGAAGGTTTTACTGATACAACAAATAATAAAGGTATTTTAAGTAGCTATAAAATAGATACAATCATAGAAAATAGATATACAACTAAAACTACAGCAACCTATAAAAAATATCTTACATTAAGAGATAGCTTAGTAGAGAGTGGTACTAAGCTTAATTATGCAGATGATTGTTATAATAATACTAATGATGCAAAAAGAGATTATCAATTATCAGATAAGGTTACAATGTCTATAATATATAATTATTATTATTTTAATACCTCATCAGATGAAAATAATTATTCAGTTTGTACAATGTTTACTTATAATGATAATAATGAAAAACATCACTTCTTTTTTACTGGGGATTTAGAAAAAGAGGGTGAAGAAAAAATGGCTTTGTATTATGACGGCTCAACAGAAGAAAAAACACTTCCAGAGGTAGATTTATTTAAAGCTGGTCATCATGGTTCTAAAACCTCATCAAATGATTGCCTATTATCAATAATTAAACCTAAAATGTGTGTTATCACCTGCTGTTGTGGTACTAATGAGTATACTGCAATAACAGACAATCAATTTCCAACCCAAGCTTTCATATCAAGAATATCAAAATATACTGATAATGTTTACGCAACAACAGTATGTGAATCCTTCACAATTAAAACAGCTACACAAGCAGTTGATAGTAATGGAGAGGCTAAGGTTGATAAAAATGGAAAACCTGTATCCGATACATCAGGTATAGAAGTAGGTGGAAATTATATTGATTCAAGTGGTTATAAGGAGTTAAATGGAAATATTATTGTATCCTGTTCAAGTAGTGGTATTGGACTTGCTGCTAGTAAAAACCTTATAAAGCTAAAGGATTCAGAATGGTTCAATCAAATAATAACAATCGATGGAAAGGAAAGGCCAATGAGAATATGGAACTAGTTATTAAAATATTAGATGAGAACAAAAATGAATTATTAAGTGAGGTATTTGATGGTAGAGCATTTTATGAAACACCATTTGTATTTTTAGCTAATGAATTAGGCTTATATGAAATACCAAAGGATGCACTTCTTTCAAGCTTAGAATCACTAGAAAAAAGATTAAATTTAGTATTAGATAATGATATTAAAAATGAATTATTAGAATCTGAGGATTTATCTGATAATGATAAAGAATTATTAAATTTAATAAATAATAAAAATATTCAATTAATCCATCCTAAATATTTTTATAATCTTATAAAAAATATTGAGTATGGTAATTTTGAAGATATAAGAAATTTTATTGAAGATAATAAGAATATTTATAATAATTCATATAGAATTTCAATTGAATGTAAATAATACTATCATATCCTTATCACATATTGTGGTAAGGATTTTTTATATTATACAAATAATAAAATCGACCATTATTACAATATAATGCAATTTTGGTCGATAATTAACAATGTTGGGATTAATAAATTTATTTATATTTAATTTTATTGTCTTTTGAAGCCTGCCTTAAAAGCATATCCAATAACATTACCTAATGATAAATAGGTATGATTAATAGGATCATATACAATTGCGTTAAGCTTTGATGGATCTATTTCTCCATTACTTAATATACTCTCATCACAATTGACATTTAATATTTTAGCCTTTAAAACCTCATTAGAATATTCAATAATTTCACATTCTAACGCTAAAGGTAATTCCTTTATTAAAGGAATACTATTTTCTGATTCAATAATAGTAAATCCAGATTTATTTATTTTTTCTTTATCATCCTTCAATGAAACTAATCCTACATAATCACAGCTAACAACAGTATCAACTGTACCAATAGATACAGAAAAATAACGATTATTAATAATATTTTCAGTGGTTTGATGATTACTTAGAGCGATAGAAATCTGATTATAATCAGTTATTCCTCCCCAAGCAGCAGTCATAATATCAGGATTCTTATCCTTATCATAGCTTGTAATAACAAGAACTGGCTGTGGATATAAATAATTATTTGCTTTAAATGTCTTTCTCATATTTTCCTCCTAAATTCCAAATAAACTCATTACTCCCATTACTATATATCCTGTAGCTAAAGAAGCAATAAATAATATAATAAATATAATTAAAACATCCTTTATATGCTTTCTATTCTTTAATAAATATACAAATCCCAACCCAGCATTCATACATAATCCAGAAACTAAAGCTCCAAAGGGAATACCATTAATTAAATACATTTCAGTAATTAATACTGACGAAGCACAATTTGGTATTATCCCTACTACTGTAGAGACAAATGGGGCTAAATAGCTATTTTGTGCTAAAAAGCTAGATAATACCTCTTTTCCTCCAATTGCATAAATAATTAATCCAAATATAATATTAACTACTAATACATAAATAAATATTTGTGATGCATGAAGAATTGGATGAATTAAATGCTTATATAATTTAGTATTAGCATAATTAATTTTATGATGACAATCATCATATTCTGATGACAATTCTATAATATCATTATCCTGCCTTTTTATTAATAAATCAACTATAAAGCCTAAAATAAAGCCTAAAATTAATTTAATTAATAATAAAGGTATTACTGAAATAGCATGGTCAAAATCAGTAAGTAAGATTGGAAGTGCTTCATCAGAACAAGCAAAAAATACTGCAACAACACATCCTAAGCTAATATGGTTCTTTAAATACATATCTGATGCAATTACACTAGTACCACATTGAGGAATTAAACCACATAAAGAGCCAAAAAATGGACTAGCTTTTTTATGCTTTTTAAGTAGGCTAGTAATATATTTTTCTACAAAGGAAAAAATTATGTATATTAATAAAGCTAACGCAAATACCTTAACCGAATCAATTAAGGCATCAAGTAATACTTCAAGAATTTTTTCCATCAATCATACACTCCTTACATATTCCAAATATTGTAGTAGATAAATTATCTATTCTAAATCCATGATTTTCATAGATATGCTCCATAAAACTATTTGCCTCACTACAGCTTAAATGAATAACATTTCCACAGTTTTTACATTTCAAATGTAAATGACTATTACAGCCATTTGAATATTGATATTCATAGGTTTCAGTATTAGGATTATATACTCTTCTAATAGTGCTATTTTTCTCTAATGATTTTAATTGTCTATAGATAGTAGTTTTATTCATTTTTTCCTTTAGCTCTTCTACTAATGCTACTGCTGAATAGGTCTTATCTTTATTATTTTCAAAAATATTAATTAATTCTAATTTATGATCTGTCTTATACATAATAATTGATCCTTTCTAAAATCCATCCTATTCTAGCATATATTTTATAAATTTGCAACTGAGTTGCAAATTATTTTTATATAATTACCCTAACGTGTATTTAAATAATAAAAAAAAATTGATGTAATTTATCTTATCATATGTACTTTATAAGTAAAATAACATATATTTAAAAACATAGAAAATTCCATCTTCTCAACTGATAAATTTATAGACGAATTCCAGTAAATAATATAAGAAAACAAAAAAATACCCAAGCATAAAATGGTACTAGAAGTGCCTAGCTAATTTACATTTCACTGTCAAATCACTGTCTATTTCTAGTACCATTTTACATTTATCTATTTAATTAAATCTTTTATAACCTCAGATGCAATTAATAACCCTAGTGATGCAGGCACAAAAGCATTACTTCCGGGAATACTTCTTTTAGTAGATTCATCAAAATTATTTTCTATTTTCAAAGGAATTTCCTCTGAGTACCCAACCTTAAGCTTTTTTATTCCTCTTTTTTTAAGCTCATATCTCATTACACGAGCTAAAGGATCAACACTAGTTTTAAAAATATCCTTTATCATAAATCCCTGAGGGTTAAGCTTATTACCTGCTCCCATAGAAGAAATAATAGGAGTATTAGTTGAATTTGCTTTAACAACAAGTGCTATTTTAGCACTAACTGTGTCTACCGCATCAATAACATAATCATATAATGAAAAATCAAATTCATTTTGATTTTCAGGAAGAAAAAAACATTTATAAGCATTAACTCTACAATTAGGATTAATAGCTAAAATTCTTTTTTTCATCACATCTACCTTATATTCTCCAATAGAATCCATTGTGGCAATAATTTGTCTATTAATATTAGTAATACTTACTGTATCATTATCAACAATATCAATACTACCAACACCACATCTAGCTAATGCCTCAACAACATAGCCTCCAACACCACCAACACCAAATACAATTACTTTAGAATTGTATATTTTTTCCATTGAGTTTTTACCTAATAACATTTCTGTTCTTGAAAATTGATTTTCCATAAACTCTCCTTATTCTAATTCAATATTATCATAGCATAAAAGCTTTTTATATGTATTATCCATTAAAATAGCTCCAAGTGGTGCAGTAATTAAAATTACAATAATTGCTGCAGTTAAAATTACTTCTCCACAAGCTAAACCCTCAGCTAAAGCAATACCACCGATAGAAGCTTGAACCGTAGCCTTAGGCAAATAAGAAATAATAATAAAAATTCTTTCTTTTAAATTATAATTTGTAAATAATAAAGATATTAATACACCAATAGTTCTAAATAATAATGAAATAACAACTAATCCAATAATAATTAAACCTGTTGATGATATTGCATAGCTAATATTAATTGAAGCACCAACAAGCACAAATAATAGAATTTCAAAACCCTGCCATAAACTATTATAGGAGCTTTGAATTTTTTTAGCATCATTTTTATTTTTTAGAGAAATAATAAGTGCCATTACTATTATACCTAATAATGATGAAATTGCAAAATATGGCTTAACAAATTCTTCTAATGCAATAGATCCAAATGATAATGCTAATAATACTATTACTTGAATAATTGTATTTATTTTAAACTTCTTCATTACAAATGAAACACTAAAGCCTAATAATATTCCTAATACTATTCCGCTTAATATACTAATTGGAATATTAATAATATTTAAAGCATTAAAGCTATTAGTAGCTACTAAATTCTTAAATGAATAAAATAATACAATAACAAAAATATCATCACAAGAAGCCCCAGCTAAAATTAATTCAGGCACTCTTTTATTTTTACCATAATTAGTTTCTATTAGCTTAATCATTCTAGGAGCTACAACAGCAGGACTCACTGCAGCAAGTACACTTCCTAATAACAAAGCCTCTAATATTGAAATACCTAATAATATTGGTCCAAATATTGCAATTCCTACTATTTCAAATAATGCTGGTAAAAAACACATTAATATTGCAGGTCGTCCAATTTCTTTTAATCCCTTTAGGTCTAAAGATAAACCTGACCTAGTTAATATGATAACTAAAGCTATTTGTCTTAAATATGAAGATATTTTTAATAATCCTTCATCAATAATATTAAATACAGAAGTACTCATTAAAATACCTAAAATAAGGTACCATATTATTTTTGGTATTCTTATTTTTTCTAAAACAATACCACCAATTATTCCAACAAAAAATATAATAAATAAGCTTAAAAACATATTATTCTCCTTTCTTATACAAAAAAAAGACACCTATGGCATTACCATAGACGTCATTAGCTTTACGCGGTTTTCTTTCGAGGGGAGACATCATTCCCAAATACACATAAATTTTACCACTAGAAGTAATAATTATCAAGAATTAGCTCTATTTTTATTTAAATATTTTATTAATAAATCCTTTTCATTAGCTACTTCATCATTAATTACAGCTTCTAATAAATAATTTAAGGTATTACCTATTTCCTTACCATTATAACCTAAATTAATTAAATCATAACCATTAATATTAAGGTTCTTTAGATTAAAACAAGAATTATCTTTCATATCATTAATTAATTCATATCCAATTTTTCTTACAATAGTTAAATCTATAAGCTTAATTTCTTTATTAGAATAATTATGATCAAGTCTATCTGCTTCTTTTAAATTTAGTAAATAATCGAAAATATCCTTATATTCCTCACTATCAAATTCTTTAGCTATATTAAATAATAATTTCTTAATATTTCTATTTTTTTCACTAAAATTATAATCATGATATTTAATTAAAAATAATACTATTTTAATAGTTTTTTTGGAATATTTAAATCTTTCTAAAATATCCTTAGATATTTTTTCTCCTTCATAAGCATGTAAATAATAATGAGCTTGGTTATTATCATCAACCACTCTACTATTAGGTTTACCTATATCATGTAAAAATGCTGCTAATCTAACTTCTAAAATATTAGTAGTATTTTTTACTACATTAATAGTATGCTGATATAAATCATTATGATGAAAAATATTATTTTGATTATAATTAAACATTATTTCTATCTCAGGAATAATAACAGCTAAGATTTCTCTATATTCATCTATAGCCTCATAAAAATATTTACCTAATAATATTTTATTAAATTCTTCTCTTATTCTTTCAATAGAAACTTTTAACAATAATCCCTTAAGATCAAATAATGCCTCTTTAGTTTTTATATCAATAATATAACCATATTTAGAATAAAATCTTACAGCTCTTAATATTCTTAAAGGATCTTCTTTTAAATTGACTAAAGGATTAGCTGATTTAATTATTTTATTTTCTAAATCAAAAAGTGCAGTATCATTGAAATATAAATATTTTCCATCATATGCTAGTGAATTTATTGTAAAATCTCTATGATATAAATCATGATATATATCATATTTTTCATCACTTAAAGATCTAAATTCAGTGATTTCTATTTTATTACCTTTATATATTATAGAAACAGTACCATGCTTAAGACCATTTTCATTAATAATATTATATTCATTAAATAATGACTTAATTTCATTAGTACTCATTGAAGTACATAAATCATAATCAGAAGACTCTATTCCTAAAATAGAATCTCTAACAGATCCACCTACTAAATATATTTCTTGATTTTTATCTTTAAATAACTTTATTATTTCTAAAATATAATCAGGGATAGTAATATTTCTTTTTATTCTATTATTCATAAATATCCCTCTATTTAACAATATATTCTTTAAATATCTTTATCATAAGTTCTTCTAATAATTCATTATTAACCATTTTAGGTAAACTAGATTTTCTATAAAGTTCTTCTGATTCTTTTTCAAGATTATTTAACATATCATAAAATTCTTTTTTTACTCCACCATCCGCTTCACGAAAATAACCATTTCTAATACTCATAAGAAGATCATGTTCTTCTCTATAAGTATGTAAATTTCCATCTCTTAAAATTTCATTACACATTAAATATAATCTAATTAAATGCATCATATGCTTATTTAAATGAAGATCATCTTTTTTCTTATTTCTTTGACCTATTGTCGTGTTAAATGTTCTTAAAACATTAGTCATTTCCTCAATTGAACTTCTTAGATGAGATAAAGGATATCCCTTCAAATTAATATCAATTAATAATTCAGGCTCATTATTAAAACTTCCTACATAGGTCTTAATTGCATCTTCTGGCATATTAAATTTTTCAATAAAGGAAATATTAGCATTAGTAACTGAACGATTAATATGCTTAAGCTTTTCTTCTTCTGTTAAAGCAGCCTCATCCCTAACTAAAGCATTTTCTAATCTATTAAGTTGAGCATGTGCATATCCACCAAAGGTATAATAAGCTTTTTTTGTTAAAAATAACTTCCTATTATTTAATAATAGCTTTCCAACCTCAGAAACCCAAAAATAATGTTCAGGCTTACAAAATAACATTTCAATAATATTAGGATTACATTCTCTAACAAGCTTAATAAACTTAGATAAAGAATAAATAGTAGTATCAGTTTCTATATCAACAAATTGTTCAAAACTAGATGAAATTCCTAAAATATTTTCCAGACTATCTAAGGCAACTCCTCTAATATCAATATCAGAAGAATCTATATTAGTACCATATGAATAGCTTCCTGCAACACATAAAAATACAATTTTATTTTTAAGATTTTTATTTGTTCTTAAAAAATCATATTCTTTTTTATTTAATATTTCATTAAAATCAATCATTGTCTCACCTACAATTCTTATATGTTAAATAACATTTATTAGAAAAATACAAAAATGATTATCCTATTATGTTAATAATATTTCGGTATCTTTTTCTAAATAATATCAGATCATCAATATTTCATTTATCAATAAAAATTTTATATTTGTATAATATTAAATAAATTATTTATATAAAAAAACTTTGATTTATAATATCAAAGTCATTTTTTCTATATGGTGCTCACTGCAAGAATCGAACTTGCCTTTTAGCCTTACCATGGCCACGTACTACCGATGTACTAAGAGAGCAAATAATAGTATATCTAAATATACTATTTATTATTTTTTACTAAACTATAAATTTGAAATACTGATAAAAATATTAATTGCTCATCACGAGACCAAATTCTTGCACGTTGAGAATTAATATGTATATAAAAGGGGCTTCCATCAGTATAATTAAGCTTAATAAGCATTAGTCCTCTTATATCTGTTTTCACTAATAATTAAAAAAGAATTGGATGCTTTTCCTTAATATACTCTCTAGAATTAATTGTGATAATATTTTCAGAACCAACAAATATATTATCATAAATACTATTATTAATTTTAATGGAATTATCCTTATTAATTGAATTATTAAGATCATCAATATGATAATAGTATTTCGGATTTATTATATCATTAATTATCAAAGAATCAATCATAAAATTATTAGATAAAAATAATTCAACTCTATCTAAAGCATTTTCTAAAGAATCAGTATATGTGGTAAATTCATGATAACAATATTGAATAATTGATATTAAATCTATTTGATATTGAGCATCCGTATTTATTTGTCCATGAAGAATTGGATTATAGATGACGAAGCAATCTCTACCCTTCTTTTTCCCTCTATATAAAGCTTTATCAGCAATCTTAATAAGATCATTTATATTTGATGCATCAATTGGGAATCTTACTACTCCAACTGTAATTGAACAAAATAAACCACCATTTTTTAAAGCCTCTTCCTTAGAAAATTTTCTTACAACCATACAAATATTTCTTGCAAAATTCCATGTATCATCATACCCAGTTAGACCCTCAGCCACAACCATAAACTCATCGCCACCAAAACGACCAATGATTGCTTTATCCTCTATAGCAGTTGATATAACATCAATTATGCTTTTTAGCATAAAATCTCCATAAGAATGCCCCTTAAGATCATTTATTTTTTTAAACTCATCAACATCAATAAAAAATAATGAAAATTCTTTTTTATTATCAATCAAATTTTGAATATAATAGAATAAATTTTCTTTATTTAAAGTACCAGTAAGATAATCAATTATATGATCAGAATAACAATTTTTAAAATATTCTAATTCATTTATATTTTTCATATGATTACTCACCTTCCTTATGTGGTAATTATAGCAAAAAAAACGCTTTCTTGTCAAATTTATATTAAGCCTATAAAAAACAATGCAAATATTTTTCGCATAGTCAAATAATTTATCCTTTTAATCCGCGTTCTTGGCGGTCCATGTTCTCAACAACAATATCATGAATTTCTCCTAATGTAGAAGCATATTCCAAAACTTTCCATGGGGTATTAGTATGAAAGTGAATTTTAATCAAATCCTCATCACCAACAGCTAATAAACAATCACCTTCAATATTTTCTGTAATATAGTCGATAATATCATCTTCAGAAAGATTCTCTCCTGCGATTAATAGCTGAGTATCAAAAACATATTTAAGCATAGACTATTCCTCCTTTCCTATGATTATATAATAATGCTTTTAAAATGTAAACTAAATATTACATTTTAACTATTTTTTGATTATATAAAAAAAACATCTCTAGCATTAATCTAGAGACGAATTTACTTTATTAAAAATCTATATCATGAGATACTGGTTTACTATTTTCATTGATGATTGCTTCAGTATCTGCATCAAATAAATGGCAATGATTCATATCTAAAACTAACTTTAATGGTTGTCCTGGAGCTAAATCGTCACGAGAAGGAACAGATGCAATAATAGGATCACCATCAATTGAAGTATAAATGTTAGTTTCAGCACCAAGTAGCTCTGATATTTCAACAGTAATATCAACAATAGCACCTGGATATGTTTGCATCATTGTTGGATTTTGCTCATCATAAACATCCTCTGGACGAATACCAAAAATAACTTCACTATTTTCATATCCTAATTCACGAGCATATTTTAGTTTTCCTTCAGGAATACGAATAGTATAATTGCCCTTAGAAGATACAAATGTTCCATTATCCTTTAATGTACCATGAATGAAATTCATTGGAGGTGTACCAATGAATCCACCTACGAATACATTTGCTGGTGAATCATAAATCTCTCTTGGAGTACCAACCTGTTGAATTCTACCATCACGCATAACAACAATTCTATCAGCCATTGTCATAGCTTCAATTTGGTCATGTGTTACATAAATAGTTGTACAACCTAATTGCTTATGAAGCTTAGTTAACTCTCCACGCATTGTTACACGTAGTTTAGCATCTAGGTTAGATAGTGGTTCATCTAGTAAGAATACATCTGCATTACGAACGATAGCACGTCCTAACGCGACACGTTGACATTGACCACCTGATAATTGACGAGGATAACGTCTAATAAAAGGCTCAAGTCCTAATATTTTTGCAGCCTTCATAACTCTTTGAGCAATTTCCTCTCTAGGAACACGACGTAATTGAAGACCAAATGCCATATTGTCATAAACAGTCATATGTGGATATAATGCATAGCTTTGGAATACCATCGCAATACCACGATCCTTAGGTGAAACATCATTCATTCTTACATCATTAATGAAGAAATCACCACTTGAAATATCCTCAAGACCAGCAATCATTCTTAATGTTGTAGATTTACCACAACCAGATGGACCTACGAAAATAATGAATTCTTCATTATCAATATGTAGGTTGAAATCGAATACTGCTTGTACACCATTAGGATAAATTTTATTAATATGATTTAAATCTAAAGTTGCCATAAAATATTACCTCCATACTTTCTATTGCTATTATATAACTATTTGAAAGCGTATTCTATGTGCAAATTGCACAAAAATAAAAAGCTTCATCAAATAAATGATAAAGCTTAATAAACTATTAAAGAATATAATAAATAACTATCAACAAAATGCCTTAAATCAAAACCAGAGGTTTCATAAAATTTATCTAATTTATATATCATAGTATTACGATGAATAAACATTTTTTTACTCGCAAGACTAACATTCAAATCACATTCAGCAAATTCTTTTATAAATTCTTTAGAAATTCCACTATTTGAAATAATATAATTTAAAAGCATCTTTTTATCATTATTATCCTTAAAATATGGAATAATAGTTTTTATATTATATATATCAAATTCAGCATTATTAAGTAAAGGAGTAATTAAATTTATCTCTTCATTTAATCTTTCTATATCTAAATTTCTACTATAATATCCTTTTATAGAAATCATAAATTCTGTTGATAAAGAATAAAATAGACTTCTTATTTCATCATCATTATCATAATTATGATAAAAGATATCCATTCCTTTATTTTCAATATGCTTTGAATGATTGCCAATTAAGGAATATAAAATATTAAATAGTTCATTTTTAATAGATAAATCCTTAATATAAAGAACTAACGCTCTCATAAACACCTATAGAAATTTATATTCGTCCTCTGATTCAGCACCAGTATTATTTTCTTCTTTCACTTCTTCATTATTAGTTGAATCAGTAACATCATCAAATTTTGCATTTATTATTTCAGACCAATTTTTTTCATCTTTAAATTCAACATCATCAAAAGTATCGTCAATTACCTCATCATTAACCATTCTAGTTTTACTAGCCTTATCAACTAGTGATTCTTGATTAGATAATGCTATAATACCACTTATAAAACCTACAATAGGTATTAATTGATAACATAAAAAGCTCATTGACTCACGTCCTACAATTCTTCCTTTAGAAAGATCTTTTGTATTAGTAGAAACAATTCTAACCTTACAAATAAGTCTTCCAAGAGTCTGACATTTTGGATTAAGCATTGGTATCACGATAAAATATAATACAAATAATACAACTGTAGTAATAAAATTTGTGGTAATATATAACATTAGTGAAGGCATAACTGCTTCATATTCAGATAAGAATGCTTCTACATTATTCACATCAGACAATAAGTAATTATAAAGTGCTTCTTGAAGTCTAATTGATGCATCATTATAGCTAATATAGCCTTCAACAGAACCAATAAAAATCATTTCAATAACCATAACTATTATTGAAGTTAACAATCCTAAAAAGAAAAAATCTAAAAAGAAAACCAAAAATCTTTTACCATTTGTTACTGTTTTATAACTATTATTCATCATAATAACACCTCTTTTATAAAAAATTATACTATTATTTCATTTTATTGTCTATATTATTTTTGAATATTTGAATTTTTAAGAAATTTTGATGAATCATATTTAATAACTTTATTGTTAAATGAATATTTTATTTCATCTAAAATAACATCATCAAAATTATCAAATAAATATGAAGCAAGGGCTCCCGGTAAAGTATTAATTTCATTTACAAAATATCTATCATTTATTTTAAAATAATCAATTCTAATAATTCCACTAGCATTAATTAATTTATAAATTTTTTTTGATAGTTCATTTAATTTAGAATCAACAATATAATCTTTTAATATAAATTTATTATCATTAGTATATTTAGATTCAAAACTATAATACTCCTTCTTTTTTATTACTTCTATTTTTGAAATATAATTATGGGATACAGCTTGAGTGTATTCTTCAATATTATTCATAAATGGTTCTATTATTAATTCATTATAATCATTCAATTCTTTAATAAGTAATTTATCTAGTTCTTCTTTTGTATTACAAATTTCTATACCAATAGAGGATCCTCCAAATCTCGGCTTAATTATTGCAGGCATAAATGGGATTTCTTTTTTATTAATATAATCATTCTTATTATAACTAATCTTATTAATAAATGGTATTTCTTCTCTTAAAAATAAATAAGAATTCCATTTATCAATAGATAAACTAGAGGCATAAATATCACTACCTAAAAAACAAATATTATAAAACCTCATCAATCCTGCAAATACTCCATCCTCACTATTTTCTCCGTGACCTATTAAAACCATTAAATCTATTTTTTTATTTTTTATTCCACCATTAACAAATCTAGTTTTTTTAAATTTATTTTTATCCTTTTTAAAATCATCAAGCTTATTTTTACTTACATTATAAATATTAGCTTCAAAATCACAATATATCATTACAACATTAAATACTTTACTAAGCTTATTCTTAATCTGAAATGCAGATATTATTGAAATATCATGTTCTAATGAATTACCACCAAATAAAATACCTAAATTCATATAAATAATCTCCTCCTATAAATATCAGGCAAATCATTTTCAATTAATAATGAAGTTTTTTCATAATTTGACATTATTTTTTTATATAATTTATAGCCCTCCTTAAAGCTTATGACATTATATACATTAATTTGATATTTTTTTAATTCTGAATATAATCTTTTATTAGCTACAATTATGGCATCATCTATATATCCTGCTATGTATAATGCTAATTCCTTATTAATTTTTTGATTGTAATTTCCCAATTCTACTATTCCAGGAGTTATTAAGATTCTTCTTCCGTTAACATTATTAATCTTCAAAGCTTCCTTAAATCCCAAAATATTTGAATTATAAGAATCATCTAAGACAATATGTTTATTATTTCCTTTAATTTCTAGTCTATTTTTTTCATGAAATAAATCTAATAATTCTAGTTTGATATTATTAAAGTCTTTACCTAAATAATGATAATAAGCTAATACTCCTAATAAATCTAATATTTCTAATTTGTTATTACAATTAGAATATATTGTTGTAATATAATTATTTTTATAAAATAAATCAAAAATATTATTATTTATATTTTTAGCTCTATATTCTCCATGATTAAAACCATAAGAAATAGTTGGATTAGAAAAATTATTTCTTATATATTCAGATTCAAAATTACAAACACTAACATTTGCATATTTAAAAGATTTTAGCTTTTCTTGATATATTACATCTATATTTTTTAATCCATCTATATGCATAGGTAAAATATTAGTTAAAAATACTACCTTTGGTTTTACAAGTTCTACTAAAGAATCCATATCATTGATTTTAGATATACCCATTTCTATAACAACATTATCTGTGTATAAATAAGTATCATTTATATAATTTGAAATACCTAATAAAGTATTATAGCTTTTTGGTGTTTTGATTGAATGAAAAATATCAGCTATAAAATTTTTAGTAGTTGTTTTACCAGCACTACCTACAACTCCAATAATAGTACCATCATAATTATCTAATTTATTTTTAGCTTTAGTAATTGTTTTTTTGACTCTTGGATATTCTATAAAATAATATTCAAATAGATAAATAGGTATCAATAAAAATTCAAAAAAGATAAAGATAAATAAACAATATGGTATCAATAATAAAGGAAATATTAAAAATGATAATATAATAATTTTTAATACTCTCTTAGTAAATTTTAATTTAACCTTAAAAATAAAAAATAATAATGAATATATATCTAAAACAATAAATAGATAATGATTAATAAAATATAATAATGAGATTAATAAAGGAATTAAGAAATAAAATATAATGTTATTAGAATAGTATTTTAAATAATCTTTTATATTATAATGAGATTGTTGATAAATATTTAATGAAGAATATAATTTAGCTAAAATTAGCATTTAAATCACCATTATAACCTTATGCTTATTTAAATTAATTATTCAACTGAAAGTATAAATAATAAATATAATGAATAAATATTAATGTGATTATAATGATAATTTTATATTTAATAATATTTATTTTTACCTTAATCAATCAAGAATTATCTAAAGAAATAATAATAAATACCTCTATTACTTTTTTTTCTACAATTTA
The DNA here is from genome assembly GCA_045124155.1 of Anaeroplasma sp. GTDB lineage: Bacteria > Bacillota_I > Bacilli_A > Acholeplasmatales > Anaeroplasmataceae > Anaeroplasma. Next base: position 5,872 of record JBGVLG010000182.1, on the reverse strand, counting down.
TCCGATTTTATTTCCAAGCATTTTCCTATTGTATTTAATAAATAATAATTATTATTATCAATTGTTATTGATAAAAATATATCCTTTATTTAAAAGGTTATTAAATATATCATCCCCTATATCTTTAGGACTAATAATATCTTCTATTCTAATAGGGGCTCCCTCTTCTACAATACTAATAATTAATGCAATAAAAAATAAGCAAATTAGTAAAAATGAAGGCTATAATATTATCTATTCATTCTCTATGTTATCAATATCTTACAGTATATTCATCTTAAATAAATTTAGTATTAATATATTATATTTATTAATTTATATTTTATTATCTATAATTTATTTTAGAATTATAAATAAAAAAAATATTGAATATAATTTTAATCCAATAAATAATAAAGCAATATTAATTATTAAGGATGGAATATATTCTGCATTTAGGGCAATGTTTTCAATTTTAGGAATGTGTATTTTCTTTAGATATTTATTAATACTAATACCTATAAAAACATTAGATTCTTATATTGAAATATTAATAGGATTAAATGAATTAAATAATATTAATTTAGATTTAGAAATAAAAAAAATAATTGTAATATCATCATTAATATTTACTGGATTATCAGTAATATTTCAAATATTATCTATTGATGATGATATTTCAATTATTAGATTAATTAAAAATAAATTGATTATTATGATATTTATTGTATTATTTTTTCTTTTTAATTCTTGTTTTTTTATCTAAAGTTAAGGTTAGAATAACAAATATTACTGCAAGTACTAATAATATAATAATTGTAATAAAACTTAAATTTTTTGGAACAATAAAACCAAAAGTTCCTGTTAATAACAAAATCACTCCTATTATTATTGAAGTTATTGTATAGATTTTTTTGTCGATTTTAATATTTATAATCATACATATTATCATTTCTATTCCAGCAATGATTGCTAATATATTATAAAAAAAATTATCCATATTATACCTCACGAGGATATTATAAAAAAAAATATGAAAAAATACAAATATTTTATTTTATTAGTATTAATTTTTGAGTATAATAATAACATATTTTTAAAAAGGAGAGATTAATATGCTTGATATTAAATATGAATATACAGTAAATAAAAAAGAAAAGCCTGATATGAATAATTTAGGCTTTGGAAAATATTATACTGATCATATGTTTATGATGGATTGGTATAGAGATAAGGGCTTTGTTGATGCAAAAATTATTCCATATGCTCCAATTTCATTTGATCCTGCAGCATTAGTATTACATTATGCTCAAGAAACCTTTGAAGGATTAAAGGCATATAAAACTAAGGATAATAGAATATTATTATTCCGTCCTGATATGAATGCTAAAAGATTTCAAAATTCTAACAAAAGATTATGTATGCCAGAAGTACCAATAGAGGATTTTATTCAGGCAATAAATGATTTAGTAAAGCTTGATTCTGATTGGATTCCTACTCTACCTAATACTTCTTTATATATTAGACCATTTATGTTTGCATATCAACCTAAACTAGGAGTACACGATGCAGACCATTATAAATTTATGGTAATTTTATCACCAGTTGGAAGCTATTATAAGGAAGGCTTAAAACCAGTAAAAATATATGTTGAAGATGAACTTGTAAGAGCGGTTAAGGGTGGTACAGGATTTGCAAAATGTGGTGGCAATTATGCTGCATCTATTTTAGCTCAAATTGAGGCTGAAAAGAAGGGGTATTCTCAAGTTTTATGGCTTGATGGAGTTCATCACAAATATGTTGAAGAGGTAGGCACAATGAACGCTATGTTCGTTATTGATGGCAAAATTATAACAGCACCACTTGAGGGCTCTGTATTACCAGGCGTTACAAGAGATTCTATTATTACGCTATTAAAAAGCAAGGGATATACTGTAGAAGAAAGACATCTATCTATAGATGAATTAATTGAAGCTGCAAAAGCTCATAAGCTTACAGAAGCTTTCGGCACTGGTACTGCAGCTGTAATTTCTCCTATTGGTACCTTAGCATATAAAGATGAAGTATTTTTTCATAGTGATTCTATTGGTAATATTTCTCAAATGCTATATGACACCTTAACTCAAATTCAAAATGGAATAATTGAAGATAAATTCAATTGGACCTATGAGGTAAAATAAAAAATGGGATGAATAATCATCCCAATTTTTTATTTAACTAATGGTCTTATATTATCTAAACTATCCTTAAATACTTCTATTTTATCCTTATTACCAATAACACAAATATTATTATATGATAACATTTCTTGGTAATTTTTACTTAAAGCTTTTATATCATCATTAGTAGCTGAAATAAGTTCCTTACGATATTTACATTCATCTAAATATGTAATTCCTTGGAAGTATAATGATTGAGCCTGGAATCCCTTATTAGATGGGTGTAATACACTATCTAATGAACCAATCGCACCAATCTTGAATTTCAATAATTCTTCATCATTAAAATTGAAATTTTTAATATAATCAATTACCTTTTCATAGGTCTCATTTGTTTTTTTAACCTCAGGATCACGATATGAAGTAAATCCAATTGTACCATATCTAGTAGCTCTAACCATACAGCCATAGGCACCACCATGAACTCTAACCTCATTCCATAAATAATCCATACCCAAGGCATTATTTAAAACATAATTAGCCCCATTAAAAGGAATGACAGTTTTGCCTGCTCTAGAAACATAATTTACATTATATGGAGCAACAATTCCTTCACTAACCCTAAATGGAGTATAGCTTTCTTCTAAATTAACAATATTATCACTTAATGAACTATAAAATTTATCAAAAACACTTAGATTAGCTTCATAGAAATCTCTTTGTCCAACAAAGCCCAATGTAAATCTTTCCTTAGATAATATTTTCTTAATAGAATCATTTAGCTTAGCTACTATTTCTTCTTTCTTTGAATCAAAATTATTAGCTACATCTTTAATAAAATCTAAATATCCTATTCCAGATGTCAAATCTGCTAAATAATTACCCTCATCTACACCAGCTAAAGCACGAGTTAAGGCTACAACATGTCCCTTACCTGATACACCCATTTCCAAATTTACTGCTTGCTCATTAATTAATTCCTTTAATCTCTTATAATCACTAAAAATAGTATTAAATAAAATATCCGAAACTAATTCATTAGCATCATTAAGCTTATTTCCTAATGCAGAAAAATAACATACAAATTGGAATCTTGATTCATTATTTTTATCATGATAAGGAGTAGTTAAGAATGATACCGCACCAGTATTATTTTGAATTTCATTATTCAAATTCTTATAATCTCTATTTTTAGTAGACATTAATGATAATAGGGTTGAGGCTAAAGCTAAATATTGAGCATCTTCTTTTCCAATATGGTCTATATTAAAGAAATATTTAACATAACAAATACCATTAGTATAATATTCTGAAAATAAAGATTTATATTTATTATCAAATGCCTCTAAATTTAATTTCTCAGGTTCAAGTGGTAAATCTTCAAGTTCAAGCTTAGGTAAAGTATCTAATGCTTCTTTAGTTTCTAAAGAATTTTGATATTCGTTTAATCTTTCATTTTTCTTAATAAGAGAATCCAATTCATCACTTGATAGTGATTTCTTAAATTCCTTCAATTTATTTTTTAAAGCTTCCTCTTCTTTTTTATTTGCATCATAAGAAGGAGCTAAAGTAATATAGGCTTTATGATTTGTATTTAATAAATAATCTTTAATAATTTGTTCAAAATACCCTTCATCAACAGAACGTCTCAATTCATCATAATATGGTAAATCATTAACCTTACTCCATGCATCATCTTCATCATATAACCATGAATTTAACATTGTCATTTCAATAGATAATCCTTTTGGATATCTACCAAATAAGCCTTCTCTTGATTTAAATTCTTGATAATTTATTAATGATAATAATGCCTCATGATCTAATCCTTCATTAGCATATTTTCTTAGTTCGGATTCTACAAGCTCTATTAACTTATTAATTGAATCCTTTTTAGCATTTGAAACAATTACTGAAAATATAGGTTGAATTAAACCATCATCAAACATCGAATCAACTGAATCACCAATTTCATTATCTAAAATTGCTTGTTTTAAAGGGGCACCTGGATTATCTAGTATTACTGTAGTTAAAATACCTAAAGCTAACATTAGCTTCATATTTTTGCTATCAGGTAAAGCTATATTATAAGATATAAAGGATTTATCATCTAAGGATGATGCTTCATCAACCTGATAATAATCTAAGACATAATGAGGCTTATCAAAGGTATTTTGATAAGGAATTCTTGTATCAAATGGATTATATTCAAAATGAGATAAATATTCTTTATCCATCCATTCAAGTCTTTCCTTCATATCACAATCTCCATATACAAAAATATAGGAATTTGATGGATGATAAAAATCTCTATGGAATTTTTTGAATTGCTCATATGATAAATCTGGAATATATTTAGGATCTCCTCCTGATTCAAATCCATATGGAGTATCTGGGAATAAAGAATGCATAATCATTCTATATAATACTTGTTGTGGGTCAGAAAATGCACCCTTCATTTCATTATAAACAACACCATTTATTTTTATATCATCATTAGGATCCTTAATATCATATCTCCATCCCTCTTGTAAAAAGATTTCTTCAAAATCATGAATACGAGGATAAAATACTGCATCCATGTAAACACTCATAATATTTTTAAAATCCTTATCATTTTGACTAGCACAAGGATACATTGTTTTATCTGGAAAAGTAAAAGCATTTAAAAAAGTATTTAATGAACTTTTAACCAATTCAACAAAGGGATCTTTAACTGGATATTTTTTAGAGCCACATAAAACAGAATGCTCAAGAATATGAGTTAATCCTGTAGAATTAATCGGTGCTGTTCTAAAAGCAATTGAAAACACCTTATTTCTATCATCATTTTCAATTGTACATACTCTAGCTTTTGTTTTGTTATGTGAATAGATACTAACCTTTGATTGGATTTGATCTATGTATTCTTCTTTAATTAATGTATAATTTGTCATAATTTCCTCCTTCAATTAGGATTATTATACAACAAATATTGACATAGTGAAAGAAAAAATTAATTCTGATTATACAAATTAGTATCTCTTTCATCATATATCCATATTTCATTAGATACCTCAGTATCTATTGAAGCTTTAATTATTTTCTCAGGCTTTATTATTTTCTCACCCATTTCTTCAATAGGCTTAGAATCATCCTTAATTATTCTTTTCATTTTATATTTCATTTTATTACATCCTCTCAATATTAGTATAAATAAAATATAAAATTTCATACAAAAGAAAAAGAGTATATCAAACTTATGATATACTCAAGCTCTAATTAATTGAATTTTGCTTCTACAAATGGAGTGATTCCCATTACTAGAGCTGAAATAAGAGCAAATACTGCACTTAATACTGCACCAGCACTTAATGAAGGATTAGCATAAGATCCTAATTGAACTCCTTCAATTTCTGTTAATGAATTGAAGCAAGGAACAGCTAAGAAGAAGAATACTGCTGTAACAACTAATAAACCAGCTGCTAAATAATAAATATATTTCTTACAACTTAAATCCTTTCTTAATACTTCTACTCCAATTACTAAGGCAATAGCTACTAATGATAAAATTAATAATATTAATGCGACAATATATAATGCTCCACCATTACTAACCTAAACTTTTCCACTTTTATATAACTAAAAATAAATGAGCCAAAATTAATGGCTCATATTAAGTAAATTAATATATGATTTTAATGTATCCTCACTCAGATTTAACTCAGTGAGGATTTTCTTTTGTTTTCCAGTTA
>JBGVLG010000181.1:0-2258 GCA_045124155.1 Anaeroplasma sp. | reverse complement strand
GTAATGTTCCCGCACAAATAAAATATTCTATGTTATTTTTTCTACATACCCTATCTATATTTTTCAAAGTATAACAAGCTATATTTTGAGCAACTTTTAAATTATCCATTGAAAACCTCCATAAATTATTATTATTATTTTATTTTTTATTATACCATAGGCTATTAAATTAATACATAATTAAAAGGAGCTGTATCAAAATAACTTTTGATACTAGCCGAATAAGAAAGGGAGGATTCGAATTCGAATCCTCCCTTTTGCACATAATATTGTTATGAAAAACATTAAATTAAAAAACAATATTATACATATTCATCAATTAGGATTCCCAATTAATTTAGAAATTATTATACCAAAAGATGATTCAGTAAGAACATTATATGAAGTAACGGAGGGATTAGATTATTCAAAATTATATGAAGCATACTCTACTGAAGGTAGAAATCCAATGATCTTACCTGAAACATTATTTAGAATAGTTGCTTATGGCTATATGGAAGGTATATATTCTAGTAGAAAACTTGAAAAAGCTTGTAAAAGAGATATTAACTTTCGTTGGCTTTTGCAAGGGCAAAAGGAACCGAGCCATAATACAATTGCAAGATTTAGAAGTAAAAGATTAGAAGAGTGTGTAGAAGACTTATTTTCACAATTTATAATTGAGTTAGAAAAGCGAAATGAAATAGAATTTGAAAATTTATTTGTTGATGGTACAAAAATCGAAGCGAATGCTAATAGATATAGCTTTGTTTGGAAAAAGGCTACTGATAAATTTGAAGAAAAGTTGCAAAATAAAACTCATGAAATATTATTAAACATAAATTCAGAGCTTGATTTAAGTTTAAGTGTACCTGATGAAAAGATTTCAATTGAATATGCATTAGCGGTAAAAGATAAGCTTACTGAAATTAAAGAAAAAGAAGGCCTAGATTTTGTATATGGAAAAGGCAAAAGAAAAAGTAAACTTCAAAAATACACTGAATTAATTAATGATTTTATAGAAAAGCAAAGTAAATATGATGAATACAATAAAATTTTTAATGGAAGAAACAGTTTCTCAAAAACCGATCATGACGCTACTTTCATGCATATGAAAGAGGATCATATGAAAAATGGTCAGTTAAAACCAGCATATAATGTTCAAATAGGGGTAGAAGGTGAATATATAGTTGGAATAGATATATCAAGCGAAAGATCAGATCAACTTACCTTTATACCATTTTTAGATAAATTAGAAAAGAACTTAAATAAAAAATATAAATCGATAACTGCTGACGCAGGATACGAAAGTGAAGAAAACTATACATATTTAGAAAATAATAACCAAAAAGCGTTCATTAAGCCTCAAATATATGAAAAATCAAAAACTAAGAAGTTTAAAAATGATATTAGTAAAAGAGAAAATATGCAATATAACGCAGAAGATGATTATTATATTTGTGCTGCTGGTAAGAGGTTACTTCCTAAAGGATCTACTACAAGAAAATCAAAATCAAACTTTAAATCAATAGTAAATATCTACGAATGCGAAAGCTGTTTAGGTTGTGAATATAAAAATAAATGCACAAAAGCTAAGAATAATAGGCAATTACATGTTCCTAAAGAATTTTTAAGATTAAGATCTGAATCATTAGCTAATATAACAACAAAAGAAGGGATACGTTTAAGAATAAATAGATCTATTCAAGTTGAAGGTGCATTTGCAGTAATTAAACAAGATTATGGATTTAGAAGATTTTTAATGAGAGGAAATAAGAAAGTCAGAATAGAATTATTAATAATGGCATTTGCCTATAATGTTAATAAATTGCACAATAAAACTTTACAAGGGCGAAACGGCGAGCTGTTGCACGAGCCGAAAGGTGCATAATAAAAACTTTATAGTAAAATTATACCAGAAGGCATCCAACCTTCTTTTTGTCATGTAAAAAAACAAAATTAATGGATATATTTACATAAAATTTATTGTATAAAATTCTATCTAACAAAAAAAGGAGCCGTATTCAGATTGAATTTATTAATTCAATCTGATACAGCCCCTTTTTTAGTTAAACTCCAATAGTAGCGTACATAACAGCTTTTATTGTATGCATTCTATTTTCAGCTTCTTGAAAAACCACAGAAGCATCGCTTTCAAATACCTCATCAGTTACTTCCATATCTTTAATTCCAAATTTATCATAAATTTCTTTTGATACTTCTGTATTCAAATCATGGAAGGCTGGAAGACAATGCATAAATTTAACATCTTTATTACA
>JBGVLG010000180.1:0-2230 GCA_045124155.1 Anaeroplasma sp. | reverse complement strand
TCTTATATAACTAAAATCATATTCTAAATTAGCATATAAATTTAACTCACTAGTTATTCTATTATTAATATCATATTTATTCTTATATTCTTTATCTAAATAATATCCTTCTATACTCATTGTTTCATTATTAACAGTATACCTGAGTTTTACAGTTGTTATGCTACAAAGTGAGATTATATATTGAAAAATATATATTTTCTCACTTTTTTCTTTCTTTTTCTTGTGTTATGCTACATTTTATGCTATAATAGTAATGTAGGATGAATGGTGGTGTTTCGTGTGATTAGATACGATAAACATAAAAGAAAAGATGGTATTAAAACTCAAGTTAGAGTGGTTGAAGGATATAGAGTAGACGGTAAGATTAAACAAAAAACTATTAAGGATTTTGGTTATCTTGAAGATCAAGAAAACAAAGATGAGTTTATTGCCATGGTAGAAAAATTTGACGATGATTATAAAAAAGAAAAACTTCTTCTTAAAAAGAATACTAGAAAGAAATTTTTCGAAGATACTAATTCAGTCAAATATAATTATGGATATAAGTTCTTATCTGCTATTTACGATTCACTTAAATTAGATGATTTTTTTGCTAATGTTGATTTCAAAGGCGATTATGATTTGAATTCGATATTGAAATATTTTGCTATTCAAAGAATTCTTAATCCTGCATCTAAAAGACATACAACTCAAACAATGAGAAATTTTTATGGTAATGAATTGGATTTTGAGCTTGCAGATGTATATCGCTCTTTAGATAAATTTAGTGATTTAAGTACTAATATTCAAAAATATATTAATAATCGAATAGTTAATTTAATTGGAAGAAAATTCGATTACGGTTTCTATGATGTTACTAATTACTATTGTGAAGTTGATTTTCCTGATGAAGATGGTGGTTTAAGACAACGTGGTGTATCAAAAGAACATAGAACTGATCCTATTATTCAATTTGGTTTATTTATGGATGAAAACTCATTACCTGTTTGTATGAGTATATTTCCGGGTAACACCTCAGATTCCTTAACATTCCAGCCAACAATGAATAAGATAAAGGAAAACTACAGCTTAAAGAAGATTATTGCTGTAGCTGATAAAGGTATGAATTCTTCTAAAAATATTGATTATCTTGTTAATAATGGAAATGGTTTTGTCTTTAGTCAAATATTAAAAGGTAAAAAGGGTAAAAGATACCATGAGAAAATGTTTGATGAAAATGGTTACACATATAATTCATCTAATACTTTTAAGTATAAAACATTTATTGAAGATTACGATGCTATTGACAATAATGGAAATAAAATTAAAAGACAGAGAAAGGTTCTTATATATTGGAAATATGAAGATGCTATTATGGCAGCCAGAAAAAGAGATGATAAGCTTAATAAAGCTTTAAAATCTCTTGGCAATAATGCTTTTACTATAAAACATGCTTATGATGAATATATAAAAAATCTTTACACTACAGAAAACGGTGAGGTTGCTGATACTGTAAATAGATCAATCGACTATGAAAAAGCTAAAGAGGATGCTAAATTTGACGGTTACTTTGCTATTGTTACTTCTGAATTAGATTACGACTATTCAAAAATATTAGAAGTCTATAGCGGTCTTTGGAGAATTGAGGAAAGCTTTAGAATAACTAAATCTCAATTTGAAGCTAGACCTATATTTGTTAGAACACAAAAACATATTGAAGGTCATTTCTTAATTTGCTTCATTTCGCTACTACTTATAAGAATGCTTCAATTAAAAATGAACTATTCTCTTTCAGCCGAAAGAATAATTGAAGCCTTAAACACTAGTATGTGTATAACTGATTCATTAAATAAAGTTAGAGTATTAAGAAATGATGAAGTATTATCATTTGATGGATCTAATAAATTAACATTTGATAATCAAACTATCAATGATTTATTATCTATAATTAATGCTATGGATGCTGAAATACCATATGCAGAATATACTAAACAAGAGTTCGATAAATATTTAAATTCGATTGTTTACAAACCATAATAAAAAGCCGATTACCTACTTAATTAAGTATGTAGTCGGCTTTTGTAGCATAACAACTGTAAAACTCGGGTTATACCACATAAATTATTAAATTAATTATTTTTTATTAAATTTTTATTCTTTGAATATTCAATAAATACCATTAAAAATGGTCCTACTCCTTTAGCATCATCACTACCAACATTTTCAGCTAAATAATAAGCTATACTTC
>JBGVLG010000179.1:0-6639 GCA_045124155.1 Anaeroplasma sp. | reverse complement strand
GAAGTATAGCTTATTATTTAGCTGAAAATGTTGGTAGTGATGATGCTAAAGGAGTAGGACCATTTTTAATGGTATTTATTGAATATTCAAAGAATAAAAATTTAATAAAAAATAATTAATTTAATAATTTATGTGGTATAATACTTTCATATAATTGTGAGGTTGTTTATGAAGGTTCAATTTAAATATAAAGAAAAGGATTTAAAGAATGTTATAAAAAAATCTAGATTAAGAAATTTTATCATTAATACTATTATTGATATTGCAATTATTGTTATTGGTATTGTTTATATTATTTTAGCAAGTAATGATGGTAATTATCAAATTTATTTAGGTTATTTATTTAGTGCAAGTGGATTATTATTGTATGGATATTTTCTTTATAAGGAGTATAAATATTATAAGTCTTGCTTAAGCTATAATAATGAAGATGATATTATTTCTTACGAATTTGAAGGAAATGATGTTTCTGGAGATATTTTTAGCATTGATGAAATTAGTAGTGTTAAGGCATATAATTTATTAAATATATATGATTTAAAGGATTATATTATTTTAATTTATAATAATAGTGAATTAGTATATTTTCCTAAGAATCAAATTAGTAATTTAGAAGCAAAAAATATTGTTAGCATTGTTAATGCAAAAAAATCAATTTCTAAAAAAAATAATTGATATTTTTAAAATATAATATATAATTATTTTGTAATGTTTGTAAAGATCATATGTAGTAGTTACAATGGAGTAATGATTGATATGAGATAATAATTTTTATTATTATTTCATATCTTTTTTTTAGGAGTGAATTATGGAAAATAAGAAGTTAGATCAAAATAAAACACCTTATTTAGATGCCTTAAAAAAATATATAAAAGAAGATGTTTCACCATTTGATGTACCAGGACATCACATGGGTAATGTTGATAATGATTTTAAAGATTATATTGGAGAAATGACCTTTAAATGTGATGTTAATGCTCCAAGGGGATTAGATAATTTAAATCATCCAAATGGGGTAATTTGTGAGGCACAGGAGCTACTAGCTAGTGCGTATGAGGCAGATGAGGCATTCTTTTTGATTAATGGTACAAGTGCTGGTATTTTAGCTATGATTATGGCTACTTGTTCAGCTCATCAGGAAATAATAATGCCAAGAAATTGTCATAAAAGTGCAATTAATGGACTGGTTTTATCTGGTGCGAGACCTATATTTATTAAGCCTGATTATGATTATAATTTAGAGATTGCCAACCAGCCTTCAATTGAGGCTTATATTGAGGCAATGGATAACCATCCTAATGCTAGAGCTATTTTTGTTATTAATCCTACTTATTTTGGGGCTGTATTAGATTTGAAAAGATTAGTAGATGAGGCTCATAAAAGAGGTATGGTAGTTTTAGTTGATGAAGCACATGGTGCTCATTTTGGATTTAATCATTATGGCCCTTTGAGTGCGATAAAGTGTGGTGCTGATTTATCAGCTGTATCTTTACATAAGACTGCTGGGTCTTTGACTCAATCATCAGCACTATTAAGAAAGGGAAATTTAATAAGTCATTATGATATTTCTAAAACTTTAGCAATTATTAATACTACATCTCCATCTACATTATTGCTTGCAAGTTTAGATGCAGCTAGAAAATATATGGCTATCAATGGACAAACAGTAATGAATGATATTGTTAATTTGGCAAATTATGCAAGAAAAGAAATTAATAGAATACCAGGCTTTAAAGCTCATGGAAGGGATTACTTTTTAGCTAAGGGTGTATATGATTATGATGATACTAAGCTTGTTATTGAGCTGTCACATATTAATTTAAATGGTTTTGAGGCTTATAATTTATTAAAGGATGAATACCATATTCAAATGGAATTAGCTGAGGCATATACGCTTCTTGCGATTATTGCGATTGGATCTAAAAAGGAGCATATTGATCATTTGATTGATGCCTTAAAGGATATTTCTAAAAGATTTTATAAGGATGATGATAATTATCCTAAATTTAAGTATGATTCTCCCTTTGCAGTTGGTATTATTAGACCAAGAACTGCTTATCATGCACCTTTAAAGGTTGTTGATTTAGATGATGCTTTAGGTTTGATTTCTAAAGAATCTATTATGATTTATCCTCCAGGAATTCCTTTAATAATTCCAGGTGAGGTATTTAATAAGGATATTATTGAAAGAATAAAATATTATAAAAGAAAGAATGCAACTGTTTTATCTGATTATCCTGATAAGGTATCTGTTATTGATTTTGATACTTGGGATTTATATGAAAAGCATAAGAAGGATTTAGAGGAGTATTATGAGTCAATTAAGCTTACAAAATAAATATACTCTACCATTTGAGGGTGGTAAGCATAAGGGTACTATTATTGAATTACCATATCGTAGAGATACTTGGAGATTAAATGCAGTACCTGCAATAGGTGTATTTAAAGAAATTGTTAGTATTATTAGTAAGTATGAAAATGTATATTTACTTGTTGATTTATCTATAGATGATAGTGTTTGTAATCAATTTATTATGAATAATGTATTTATTATTAGATGTAAATATAATGATTCATGGGCAAGAGATAATACCTTATTATTTATGAGTAATGGTAAAAATATTAAAGCTGTTGATTATGGCTTTAATGCTTGGGGTGGAAGTGTTGATGGCTTATATCCATATTATTTAGATGATAATAATTTAGGTAAATTCTTAATTGATTATTTTAAATGTGATAGTATTTCTAAAAAGGATTTTATTTTAGAGGGTGGTTCAATTCATTCTGATGGTGAGGGCTGTTTAATTACTACTGAGGCTTGTTTGTTATCTAAAGGTAGAAATAGTAGCTTAACTAAAGATGAAATTGAATTAGAATTAAAAAATACTTTAGGCATTGATAAGGTTTTATGGATTCCTCATGGAATTTATAATGATGAAACTAATGAGCATGTTGATAATGTATGTTGTTTTTTAGCACCAGGAGTAGTAGCTTTAGCTTCTTGTGAGGATAAAAATGATATTCAATATCAATATTATATGGAAGCTTATAATTATTTAAGTAATGCTACTGATAGTAAGGGAAGAAAGCTTGAAATTGTTAATATTCCTGTGCCTAAAACCTTGTATATGACTCGTGAAGAAGCAGAAGGGTTAGAAATTAGTGATGCGATTGAAAGACCTGAAAATAATAGACTTGCAGGTTCCTATATTAATTTTTATATGTCTGATAAATTTGTGCTTGTTCCTCAATTTGGGGTAGAAGAAGATGAAATTGCATTAAATATTTTAAAAAAATACTACCCAAATAAGGATGTTTATGGTATAAAGAGTAGAGAAATATTACTTGCTGGTGGCAATATTCATTGTGTTACTATGCAAGTTCCTATGGAGGATTAATATGAAGGTTAAATTTGCAGCAACTCAAATGTCTATTAGCTGGGATATAGAGGCTAATATAAAAAAAGCCTGTGAGATGGTAAGAAAATGTGCTAAAGAGGGAGCTAATGTTATTTTATTACAGGAGCTTTTTCAAACACCATATTTTTGTCAAAAGGAAAAATATGAATATTTTGATTTAGCAATTGAGAATATTTTAGAGTCTAATTTTTATAAGATTTTTAGAGATTTAGCTATGGAATTAAATGTAGTTATTCCTTTATCTTTTTTTGAGAAAAGTGGAGTAGCATATTATAATTCTATAACTGTAATTGATGCTGATGGAAATAATTTAGGATTATATCGTAAAACTCATATTCCTACTGGTGAATGCTATGAGGAAAAATTCTATTTTACTCCTGGTGATACTGGATTTAAAGTATTTAATACTAAATTTTGTAAAATTGGTATTGGAATTTGTTGGGATCAATGGTTTAGTGAAACTGCAAGATGCCTTACATTAATGGGAGCTGAGGTTTTATTATATCCTACTGCGATTGGTAGTGAACCAGTCCTACCTCGTGATACTAAAACGCATTGGCAAAATGTAATGTGTGGTCATGCTGCAGCTAATATTATCCCTGTTGTTGCATCTAATAGAATCGGTACTGAATGCGAAGGAGATTCTAGTATGACATTTTATGGTTCTTCATTTATTTCTAATGAAGAAGGAAGTAAGGTTTGTGAACTTGATAGAGAAACTGAGGGCTATTTAGTTTATGAATTTGATATTGATGAAATAAATAAAAAGAGAATTAGTTGGGGTATTTTTAGAGATAGAAGACCTGATATGTATGAGGCTATTAAATATCAAAGCTATAAAAAATAAAGGAAAGCCAGATTCAATAATCTGGCTTTTTGTGCGTTTGTAATATAGTAATTTTTCTATTACGAATAGTATAAAAGGGGAAGTGATATAATGGAAATTATATTGGGCTTATCTTTACCTTTTATTGGAACTTTAATGGGAAGCTTCATGGTATTTTTTGTTAAAGATAAAATTAATAATATTTTTGAAAAACTATTAATGGGATTTGCTGGAGGAGTTATGCTTGCAGCATCTATATGGAGTTTAATTTTACCTTCGATTGAGCTTGCAAGAAATAATAATACTATTCCTTTTTTACCTGCTACAATTGGGATTGTTTTAGGATTTATTTTTATGATAATTTTAGATTTGATCCCTAAATATAATTTAAATAATAAAAGAGAGGGAATGCTTTATTTTGCAGTAGTATTACATAATATTCCTGAAGGTATGGCAGTTGGGGCTATGTTTGTTAGTGCTATAAATAATGAAATTACACTTATGATAGCCTTAGCATTTTCAATTGGTATTGCAATTCAAAATATACCAGAAGGTACTATTTGTGTAATGCCTTATAAATTAGCTAAAAGTAGTAAGAAAAAAGCTTTTCTTATGGGAGTATTATCAGGAGTAGTAGAGCCTATTGCGAGTATAATAACTATTTTATTATCATTTATTTTTGTTCCAATTTTACCATATTCTTTAGCATTTGCTGCAGGGGCTATGATTTATGTAGTAGTAGAGGAATTGATTCCAAACAATAATGAAAACAATAATTTAACTAAAATATTAGCTATAGGCTTTGGTATAGGCTTTTTAGTTATGATGATTTTAGATGTAGCTTTAGGATAAAAAAATACGAAGCCATAAAGACTTCGTATTTTTGAAATTATGCTCTGTTGTAGAACTCGACGATTTGTTGTTCGTTGATTTCAGGTAAGAATTCGCTTCTTTCTGGTAATCTTACGAAAGTACCAGTCATTGTAGTTTCATCATATGAAACATATTCAGCTCTAGCTAGTTTAGCTGCTAAAGCTTCCTTAATTACCTTTAAGCCCTTTGAAGTTTCTTTAACAGAAATCTTTTGACCTGGCTTTACACGGTAAGAAGGGATATCTACCTTTTTGCCATCTACAGTAATATGACCATGATTTACTAATTGACGAGCTTGTGCTCTTGTTGTTGCAAATCCTAAACGATATACTAGATTGTCTAAACGGCACTCTAATAATTTTAAGAAGTTAACACCAACCATACCTTCTAATTTAGAAGCTTCGTTAAATGTTTTAACGAATTGCTTTTCAGAAACACCATATGTGAATCTTACTTTTTGCTTTTCTTGTAACTGAGTAGCATACTCTTTTAACTTAGCGCGTTTTGCACCATGTTGACCTGGAGCGTATTTTCTCTTAACTAATTCCTTACCAGTTTCACTGATAGAATAGCCTAAACGACGAGATACCTTCCAGCTTGAACCTGTGAATCTTGACATTTAAATGTCCTCCTATAAATATTTTTTATTATTTTTTGGAGTAAATTGTCTGGCTTATGTAGATAGTTCATCTTAAATTAAATTTTCACCAACAAGCAGCGGAGGTTACTAATTAACAATTGAGCTTTAAGATGACGGCTTTCTATAAATAAGCTGCTGCTTTTTACCCACGCTATAATATGATACTATAGTTTGACAATAAAGTCAAATAAAATTTATATTAAAATAAAATGTTAGTTATAGCTAAGTTAAGGAGGGTGAAATGATGCCATTAAATATAGCACCACAAAAACAATTATTAACTGTTATGAAGGTTAATACTGACGAAAGGATAAAAAAGCATTTGGAATCTTTAGGAATTACAATTAATTCTAAGTTAGAGATTCTATCTATAAGTAGTGGTAATTTAATATTAAGAGTAAAAGAAGGAAGATTAGCTCTTGATAAAGTTTTAGGAAGTAAAATACTTGTTTATGTAGAATAATTGGAGGGTATTATGGAAAAAAAGCTAAATGAATTTATGATTGGTGAAAGTGGAGTGGTAAAAAAAGTATTAGGGGAAGGAAGAATAAGAAAAAGATTATTTGATGAATCTGAGCCGCACACTCGTTTATTCGCGAGTAAGGCTCTTTTTTATTTTTATCAAAAAACATAAAATTATATTTATAATATGCATATGTCAAATTATTTTTCTCAAATTATATACTATGTATATAAAAATCATTTTTTTCTATGCAAATGTCATATTTCATGATATAATATTATTAGAGGATGTGGTCACATGAAACATGGTAGAGGCTATGTTTATGACTTATACTATCATATCGTTTGGTGTGTTAAATATAGACATAAAATACTTGTTAATGAAGTAAAGGATGACTTTATAGATATTATTACCAATA
>JBGVLG010000178.1:0-19166 GCA_045124155.1 Anaeroplasma sp. | reverse complement strand
ATGGCAAAGTAGTACACTATCAATACTTTGAAACTAAATCGTTTAATAGTTGAAACCACCTGCGTGTAATCGTTTAATAGTTGAAACCACCCAAATTGATAAATTGGAATTTATATATTCAATTCCTTTACAAGTGTTAATGCTCTAGAAGATGCTAAAGAATTCATTTCCATTTTTAAAAGTTCATCTTTAGCTACCCACTTATAATTAATAGTTTCCCCTTCTTGTAAAATAATGCTGTTTTTTTTACAATTAACAATACATAAATATTCAACAAATAAAGAGTGATGTCCTTCATGTACAATTCTTCTAATCTCTTTTAAATCAATAGATTCTATACCCGTTTCTTCTTTCAATTCTCTTATGGCACACTCTTTCGGGGTTTCATTTATCAAAGCCGATCCGCCTGCTGTTAATTCCCACATGCCACCTAAATGTTTTTCAAAGTCTCTTTGCATAAGCAAATAGGTTCCATCAATGTGTTTTACAATTATTTCGCACACCAAATGATATATACCTTCAGGAATAACTTCTCCTCTCACTAATCTTACATTCTCTATTTTACAGAAATTCTTATCATATGCATCCCATATTTCAACCATAAAACACCTCAACAAATTCTAATTTACTTAATTACTTCCCAGTAGCCAGTTTTATTTGACCCAACTCTTCTTATCACATTTAATTCAATCAACTTTTTAATAGCTCTATAAATAGTCATATCTGTTTTATCTAATTCTTGTGCAAGTTCACTTCTTTTAATACCTTTTTTTGAATCAATTAATGATAAAACATCTCTTTCAACGCTCGATAATTTTATTGTAACATTTCTTGTAACATTAATGTTATCAATCGATGTTCTAATAAAATCGAAATAGAATCCAAATTCATTATTTCCATATTTATAATTGATTTTTTCTTTTTTACAAATGCTAAATACTCTACCGAAACCAGTTCCAAAAGAATCAATAGTCTTATTAAGATACAAAACAGTATTTATTAGTGGATTTCTTGCGATTGGTCCATTTGAACCATCTGCAAAATCTTCTGGAGTTTTTCCTTTTACTAAAAATCCAGGATTGTACACATGAATCTTAGTAGGTGTAATATAAATTTCGCTAAATGAACTGTTATTAACTCTCATATGTGCAAAACTATTAACTATAATTTCTCTTATAGCTTCTAAAGGTATTTCTGGTTTTTCAACTCTTTCCAAACCTCTAATTTCTGCTTGCCATCTTGTATTTTCGATTATATATCTGTATGCTTTTTCAATACATTCTAAAATATTACCTTTAAATATTTGATTGTCAATAAATGATATTCTCTCATCAGTTGGATAGATCGCTAACTTTAATGTCCAAGGTTTCAAATTAGAAAACAAATATAATCCAGCATTATTAAGTTTATTATTTTTTAATAATCCTAATTTTGTTAGGGTATCTTTTGTATCTTTATAGATAAAAGAAATTCTTCCTACTTCATTACCTTTATTTATATAATTGATCAATAAATCTTCATCAATGACTTCTATACCATAAGGAGTTAATTCATTTTCCCATTTTGAATAATCAATATTTTTGTTTATAAAGAAGTTTTCTAATTGAGAATTAGTCATTAATAAATCTTCATCGTCAGATCTTATATAATATCGTCCATATGCTGAATAAGGAGTATCATCTCCATATACTTCTACTTTTATAATTTGTTTACTTCCAACTTCGATAATATTAATAGAAGGATTTATAACAGGTCTAATGTTATTTTTTATTTGTACAGAAATATCTTTGGTCGTATCTTTTCCGATTTGTTGTCCTACAATTTCACCTTCATTATTTACTCCAAAGTATAATACACCGTAATTATTTTTATTTAACATTGAAGATAATGATATAATAGCTTGTTTTAATTCACTAGTGGATTTCTTAAATTCAAGTTTTTCATTTTCACGTTTTTCAACCATAATGTACCTCCTTTTATTGTAACTTTATTATAACATTTTTGTTACAATAAAACAAGTGATATGTTACATTAAATTATATTATATAATATAAAACAATGGCGGATGATGAATAAATTGTAATTTAGAAAACCATTAAATCGTTTAATAGTTGAAACCACCCAGCTCATATCGTTTAATAACGAAACCACCTGTGTGTAATCGTTTAATAGCTGAAACCACCCCCTTAAATCGTTTATTGAATGGTATTGCTAAAAGTATAGATTTGAACCCTGTTTCTTATATAAATAAAGTACATTTTTCACTACTAAAACAGAAATATAAAACACGTAGGAGACTCGAACCCCTGAAAAACAAAAAAAGTTTGATAATTTCACTGTATCAAACTTGATTTACTATAATGGTGCCCGCGGTCGGACTCGAACCGACAAGGTTTTCACCGCATGATTTTGAGTCATGTATGTTTACCAATTTCATCACGCGGGCAATTAGAGGCATAATTTTGCCCCTTTATTATATCATTAAGAAAATAATCATGCAAGAAAATATTACATTTCCTCTAAGTAATGGATACCTAATAATCTTAAACCTTCATTTAATACAATTCTTACTGCTTTAGCTAAAGCAAAATTAGTATTTCTTACTACTTCATTATCGGTATTAATCTTTTCTAAAGAATAGAATTTATTAAAGCTTGAAGCTAATGATAATAAATATTTAGCAATTATAGAAGGAGAAGTTTCTACTGCTGCACGTTCTATTGTAGCTTGGAATTGAGATATTTGCTTTATAATTTCAAAATAATGTGGTTTTTCGAATAAAGAAGAATCACAATTATTAATATCAAATTCTTTATCTCTTAAAATAGATGCAATTCTTACACCTGTATATTGTAAATATGGACCAGTTTGTCCTTCAAATTTTACTGCTTGTTCAAGATTGAATTCAATATCTAAACCACGGAAATTCTTCAAATCAGCAAATACTATTGCAGCAATACCTACATATTTAGCTATTTGTTCTTTATTAGCTAAATCAGGATTCTTTGAAGAAATAATATCATATGCCATAGAAATTGATTTTTGTAAAATGTCATATAATTTTGTTACATTACCCTTTCTTGTTGACATTTTCTTGCCACCAGAAAGATACAATCCAAAATTAACATGCTCAATTTCATCTTGAAAATCATACCCCATTTTACTAATTAATCTTTTTAATTGTTCAAAATGAAGCTTTTGTTCATTTCCAACTACATACAAAATCTTATCAAATTTATAATTATTCTTACGATAGAATACTGCAGCTAAATCACGAGTGATATATAATGAACCACCATCACTACGCTTAATTAATGCAGGGGGCATATCATCACCCAAATTAACTATTTTAGCTCCTTGATCCTCCACTAAAAGATTCTTTTCTTCTAATTCATTTACAACAGAATCCATTTTATCATTATAGAATGCTTCACCATTATATGAATCAAAGCTAATTTCTAATAAATCATAAATTTGTTTAGATTCCTTTAATGATTCTTCTCTAATCCAGCTCCATAATTCTAAATATTCTGGATCCTTTAATTCCATTTTTCTAAATGCTTCTCTTGCTTCATCCTCAAGAGAAGGATTTTTTTCTGCCTCATCATGAAATTTGACATAAAGCTCCGTTAATTTATTAATAGGGTCTTTTAGAATTTCTTCCTTATTTCCCCAATTTTTGTAAGCTACTATCATCTTACCAAATTGAGTACCCCAATCTCCAAGATAATTAATCGCAAATGTATTATAACCACATTTTTGCATAATAAGCTTTAAGGAATTTCCAATCATAGTAGAACGTAAATGACCTATTGAGAAGCTTTTTGCAATATTAGGTGAAGAATAATCTAAAGTTACATTTTTCCCATTTCCAATTGTACTAGCACCAAAAGTTGCATCCTTTTCTATCGCATCCTTAATAATAGCTAAAGATAATTTACTTTTATCAACAAATAAATTTATGAATGCTCCAACATTAGATACAGATAATATTGGTAAATTACAAGAATTAATAACTTCAACAGCTTCATTTACTAACTCAGGCATAGGTCTTCTTAATGTTTTAACAACAGTAAAAAGGGGAATAGAAATATCACCTAAGCTACTATTTTTTGGTTCCTCAACAATTATAGAGATATTACTATTATATTTTTCTAAATAAAAATTTTCTAATAATTTTTTTAAATCAAGTTTAATTTTATTAATCATTTTCTACCTCCATTTATTAGAAAAACTGAGACATCGTCTCAGTTATAATTCTATTATTGATTTACTACTTCCTTACCAAGAGTAAATGCCTTGTTAATATAGATACTCCAGCTTAATTGACTACCCTCATCAGTTTGAGAATTAAATACAAGCTTTCCATCTTGGAAAACAAATAAAGATGGATATTCTGTAAAATCTATTTCTTTAACATCCAAAAGTTTATTAGAGCTAATTTCATTCTTACGTGTTTCCATTTCTCTTTTAAATGTAGTAGAATCTTGATCTTCAGTATCCTCAACTTCATTAGCTAAATATAAATAAACCTTTTCTACATCATTATTTCTAGCTGCAGTATCAATTGCTGATAATTGTTCAAGGAATGTACCACTAGAATATACTCCATAGAATACATAAACATAACCAGATTCTTCTTTTACCTTCTTCAATTCATCATATGAATCAAAAATAGAATATACATTCTCAGTAGTTAGTGTTCCATAGCTTGTGCTATTAGTTGAATTATATGTAGTAATTTGTGTATTTAATTCATCAGTTAGTTTTTCTTTTGGAGAAGGTAATGCTAAAATAATAGTAGCTGTTAAAATTGCAACTAAAGATACTATTAATATTATTAATTCCTTAGTCCAATGAAATTGAACCTTTTTACGTCTATTTTTTGATGCCATATATATCAAAACCCCTTAATGTTAATCATTATATTATATTATTCTTTAAAAAAATTATAAATGGTATCTTATAATTTGAGAGCCGAAACTCTAATTAATTATAACAAAAAAAAATGTTATAAGCAATATATTTTTTTATAAATTTTATAATTGGTTTTTTTATAAGAAAAATATAATTTTACTTATGTTTTTTTACTTGTGAAAGCCCTTTAGATGTTATATAATATTACATAGATAATACATATTAAATGAGGTGAATTAAATGAAGGTTTTGATATGTGCAAGTGAGGGAGCACCTTTTGCTAAGACTGGTGGGCTTGCAGATGTTATTGGAGCACTACCAAAGGCACTTTTAGAAAATGGTGTTGATGCTCGTGTAATAATGCCTTATTACAAAAAAATAAAACAAAAGAATATTGCCTATTATCAAGGATATGCTTTTGTTAGAATTGGACAAAGTATGGAATACGTTGGAGTTTTCCATGCAGTTCATGAGGGTATTAATTTTTATTTTATTGATAACGATAAATATTTTAATAGAGATACTCTATATGGACATGCTGATGAAGGTGAAATGTTTGCGTTCTTTGATTTTGCGGTATTAGAAGCAATCAAGGTAGTTGATTTCTTCCCAAATATTATTCATTGTAATGACTGGCAAACAGGATTAATTCCTTATATTTTAAAATCAAATTATTATAATGATTATAGATATCAATTTATGAGAACTGTATATAGTATTCATAATATTCAATATCAAGGAATCTTCCCAATGGATATGCTTAAGATATTATTTATGCCTTATTCTCCTTCTATTGAATTTGATAATTGTATCAATTTTATGAAGACTGCTATTATGGAAGCAAATAAAATTACTACTGTATCACCTAGTTATAAGGATGAAACTTTAACTGATGAATATGGTTATAGACTTAATAATCTATTAGGAATGAGATATTATGATTATGAGGGTATTTTAAATGGCATAGATACTGAAAAGTATAATCCATTAACAGACCCAAATATCTATCATAATTATTCTATTGAAAATGTATTTGAAGGAAAAAAGCTTAATAAAAAAGCATTATTAGATGAATTTGGTTTAGATAGTAAGGCTGATTGTCCTTTATTTGGATTAGTATCAAGACTTGCTGATCAAAAAGGTATTGATTTATTAATGCCAATTATGGATGATGTAATCCAATATTCCAATGCTAAATTTATATTAATGGGTAGTGGTAATAAAGAATATGAAGATTATTTTAGGTATCTAGAAGGAAAATACCCTGATAGATTCAAATGCTATATTGGATATTCCGACCCAATTGCACAAAAGATTTATGCTGGTTCTGATTTATTCTTAATGCCATCAAAATTTGAACCATGTGGATTAGGGCAGCTAATCGCAATGAGATATGGTACTATTCCAGTAGTTAGAGAAACTGGTGGATTAAAGGATACTGTTAAGCCTTATAATAAATTTACTGGTGAAGGTACAGGCTTTACATTCAAGAGATTTGATGCATGGGATTTAAAGGATGCTATGTTTAGAGCTATTGATGTTTATAATAAAAACAAGGAAGCTTGGAAGAGCCTTATTTATGAAGGCATGGAAAAGGACTATAGCTGGAATTCTTCAGCCTTAGTATATATTAATTTATTTAATAAGCTAATATAGGAGGGAACTTATGGAAACTTTAGCTTTAATTTTAGCTGGTGGTCGAGGCTCTAGATTAGATATTCTATCTGATAAGCGTAGTAAACCAGCTGTACCATTTGCAGGTAAATTCAGAATTATTGACTTTGCTTTATCAAATTGTACAAACTCAGGTATTTTTCAAATTGGTATTTTGACTCAATACCTACCATTATCACTAAATGAACACATCGGTGTTGGTAAACCATGGGACTTAGATAGACGTGATTCATTTGTTACACTTCTTCAACCTAATAATGCATGGTATGAGGGAACTGCTGATGCAATTAGAAAGAATATTGAGTTCGTAAAGAGATATGCATCTAAATATGTATTAATTCTTTCAGGTGATCATATCTATAAGATGGATTATTCAAAGATGATTGAACAGCATAAACAAACTGGTGCCGACTTAACTATCGCTGCTAAGATTGTACCACTTGAGGAAGCTTCAAGATTTGGTATTCTTGAAACTGATTCTAATTTAAAAATTCAAAAATTCGTAGAAAAACCAAAGGAACCAAAATCAAATAAGGCATCTATGGGTATTTATGTATTCTCTACTCAAGCATTAATTGATGCTATTGAATCACATCCAGATATTCCTGATTTAGACTTCGGTATGCATATCATTCCTGATATGATTAAAAATAAGAATGTCTATGCCTATGAATATTATGATTACTGGAAGGATGTCGGAACATATGATTCATATGTTGAGGCAAACCTTGAATTATGTCATGATACTGCATTAGACCTATATGATAATAATTGGAAGATTTATACTAAATCTGAGGATTTACCTCCAGTTAAGGTTGGAGAAACTGCAAAAATTTCTACTTCTTTAATCTCAAATGGTTGTAAAATTGATGGTGAGGTTGAAAACTCTGTATTATCTCCAGGAGTTGTTGTAGGAAAGAATTCAGTAGTTAAAAATTCAGTTATTCTTAATGATGTTATTATTGGTGAGAACTGTCAAATTTGCGATACTATAATTGATAAGAATACAACAATTGGAAATAATTCAATTATCGGTACTGGTGATGATCGCACTCCTAATAAGGATAATCCAAAGGTATTATCTTCTGGATTAAATGTTATTGGTAAAAAATTAATTCTTCCTGAAGGATTAGTAGTTGAAAGAAATGTTCGTATTTTCTCTTCTTTAAATCCAAAGACAATAACTGTAAAGCATATTAAATCAGGTGAAACACTAAAGTAAAATTATAAAGGACGAGCAGCTGCTCGTCCATTTTTTATTTATTTCTTCTTTTTTTCTTTTGATCGTTTTTCTTTAATCTTTCTGCTAAATCATCAATCATAGCCTGTCTTTTCTTTTTATATCCCGGTGTAACCTTTTTAGCCTTTGGAATATACTTACTAGCCTCAAGCTGATAATTAGTAGTTGGCTTTGCTCTTAGAGCTCTTGAATTCCTTCCCTTATATGGTATAAGCTCTTTATTTTTAATTTCAAAATAGCTAGGCTTAACTCCCTTTTTAGCTAAATTATCTAAATATTCATTATCTAAATCTTCATATAAGGAATATACGATTCCATCCTTATGCATACGACCAGTTCTACCACTTCTATGCATATAAAATTCATAATCCTTGGGAATTTCGTAATTAATAATATGAGTTACGCCCTCAATATCAATACCTCTAGCTGCTAAATCAGTAGCTACTAAATATTGATAATCTAATTTTTTACAACCTTGTAAAACCTTTTTTCTTTCTCTTGGAGTTAAATCACCATGCATTAATCCTACAAAATAACCTGCTTGAGTTAACTTCTTACCTAATTCAATTACAGTTTCCTTTTTATTTGCAAAAATAATACAAAAATAAGGGTGCATTGTATCCATTAAATCTAATAATACATCAAATCTTTCCTTATATTTTATAGGAATCCAAATATGTTCAATCTTATTATCATAAGTATTATTTATATCTAAAAATTCAACATTAGTCATATACTTCTTTAAATATGGAAGTATTTTTTCTGCTACAGTTGCTGAAAAAAACATCATTTTTGCATTTGTAACGACTGCACTAATTAAATCTAAATCCTCAGCAAATCCAGATTCAAATGTCATATCTACCTCATCAACAACAAAATACTTTGATGTAAATATTTTTAATACATTTTCATCAATTGCTAAATCCTTAATTTTTCCAGGCGTACCAATTACAATTTGAGGCATATTATTTCCTAGCTTTTCAATTTCTCTATTTCTATCACTACCACCAGAATATAGTTTAACATTTATTCTCTTATCAGAAAATGAAGCAATATGTTGACAAACCTTATAAATTTGCATGGCTAATTCCTTAGTAGGAGCTACTATTGTTGCTTGAATTTTATAATCATCCTCATCTAAATCTTGAAAAATTGGAAGTAAAAAAGCATGAGTTTTACCACTACCAGTTTTTGATTTAGCTAATATATTTTTATTAGTTTTTAAATTTGAAAATACTGCCTTTTGAACATCTGTAAATTCCTTAAAGCCTAAATCATTTAAAGCTCTAACAATATAATCTTTCCATTCATAACCATAAAAAATCATACTCTTTCCTCCTTGCCTTCTAAATATTATCATTTTATTTATTTTTTTACAAGAAATATTTTATTTTTTATCTTTATTTCTAAAAATAACATTTTCTCCATATTTCTTTTGAAATTCTTTTATTAAATTAGTAATATTTTCTTCTTTTTGATTAATATCTAACGTAGTAAATAAATTATATTCCTTAGGAATATTCTTCTTTTCCATTAATCCCATCAATCCTACACCTACTAATCTATAAGAAACCTCTTCATTATAATTCTCTTCTAATAATTCTATTACAGCTTCAAATATCTCATCAAAATCATCACTATAATCATCTAAAGTTAATCTTCTTGTTATAGTTTGAAAGCTATTATCTCTTAATGTAATAGCTACAATTTTAGCTAACAAGCCCTCATCTTTAAGCTTTGTTACAATTTCTCTAGTTAATCTTCTTTCTTCATAAATCAATTCATCTAAAGTTGTTTTGAAAATATCAAAAGTAATAGATGTAGAAATACTAGTAGATTCACTATATCTGTCTGGCATAACAATATTTGTTGAATTTCCAATCAAACAATTATATGCATAATTATAAGCATTTTCTCCAATAAGCTTAAGTATTAAATTCTTATTATCTTCTTTCATAAAATCATTTATAGTTTTAATTCCATTATTAATTAGCTTAGGATATGTTTTTTTTCCTATTCCAAATATTTCACTTACCGAAAGAGGAAACAAAATATTATGAATATCTCTTTTTCTAATTACAGTAACCCCCAATGGTTTTTTTATATCCGATGCCATTTTAGCCAAAAATAAAGTTGGAGCTATACCAATAGAGCATGGTAATGAAAGCTCAGATAATAATCTCGCCTGTATTTCCTTTGCCAAAACTACTGGATGAATAGACTTAGATATTTCAGTCATATCAGCATATAATTCATCAATACTTGCAACCTCAATAATATTAGTATAGCTTTTAATTATTTCAATAAACTTTTCATGATATTTCATATAATGCTTATAGCTTGGATTAACAACAAGCAAAGTTGGAAGCTTTTGATAGGCCTCTGATAAAGGCATTGCTGAATGTATTCCGTATTTTCTTGCCTCATAGCTCGCAGTAGAAATAACACCCTTATAAGAGTTTTCTCTTCCTATAGCAAATGCTTTACCTCTTAAAGATGGATCAAGAATACATGCTACAGAACAAAAAAACTGGTTCATATCAATATGAAAAATAATTTTAGCACGATTTTCCTTTTTTTCCATTTTTTTCTTCCTTTTTTCTTTCTTTTAGTATATAATAGTTGTGTTTTAATTATATCATTTTTTTGTAAGTAGGTGAAGAGTATGTCTAATAAGAATAAGAATGGTTATAAAAAAGCAGAACAACCAGTTAAAAAGAATAAAACTTATGGTAATCCAGTTAACACAATATGGGGTAAAATAATTATCTTCATTCTTGCTTTCGCAATGTGTTTTGGAGGATTATTTACATTAATCTATTATCTAGTCACAATGTAAAAAAGGGCCAACAATTTGTTGGCTCTTTTATTTTATTCAATTATTTCAATTCCCATATCCTCAAACATCCATTCAATATAAATACCATATCCTAAAGTACTATCCTTTAAGGATACATGAGTGATAGCTCCAACTAAAGCTCCATCCTGTATTATAGGACTCCCCGACATACCTTGTACTATTCCACCTGTTTTTTCTAATAATTTTGAATCCACAACCCTAATAGTTATTCCTTTTACATCTTTTTCTTCTTGTTTTTCTAAAGATACAATTTCAATATCAAAATCTTCTACTTTTTCCCCGTCAATACAAGTTCTAATAATAGCTTTACCCAAATGAATTTCATCACGTGTCTTAAATGGAAGTTCAATTAAACTATCATCATTAAATCTAGAATTTGTTATTCCATGAACACCTGTAATAGTATTTTTTTCAATACTACCAATAGATCTACCTACAATATGAGCTTTTTTTTCTCCTGCTTGATTTCTTGTAGGTAATACAATACCAGTAACTTCAGCTTTAAAAATTTCTCCATTTATAAAACTATTTTCAGTAATTTGATGTCCTAAACTTCCAAAAATATTTGCATCCTTAATATAATATGTTAAAGTTCCTACACCCTGAATAGAATCTCTTATATATAGTCCTAAAGAATATCCTTCATTAGTTTTTACAGGTGTTATTGTTGATCTATATTCATTTATTCCTCTTCTATATTTTATAGTAAGTTCTTCATTAGAATTTTCTTTTAATATTCTAAAAATATCTTCTTTTGTCCAAACATCTTTATCATTAAGAGAAATAATATAATCCCCTTCCCTTAATCCAGTATTTTCCCAAGGCTTAATTATATTGGAATTATTTATTACTCCAAAAGTACCTACAACTTCAATTCCACTATGAAGTTTAATCCCAATTGCTTCACCACCAACATAAACCTTATCATTTTTAGATATTTCATATGCAGATACTTTTATTCCAAAGGATAAAGATAAAAATATCAATAAAAATGCTACAAATTTCTTCATTTTTTCACTTCCTCATCTATATTATTAAAAACAAAAATTATTTTATTATCCACTTTTTACCATAATATGCTATAATGGGTTGGGTGAGAAAAATGATTAAGTTAATAGCAATAGATTTAGATGGAACTTTATTTGATTCAAAAAAAAATATATCAAAGGAAAATAAAAAAGCAATTAAGCTTGCAAAAGAAAAGGGAATTAAAATAGTTATCGCAACAGGAAGACCCGTAAGTGGAGTACTTCCTATTTTAGAAGAACTAGGATTAAATGATAATAATGATTATGTAATTATTTATAATGGAGCTAAAGTATATAATGTGGGTACAAAGGAAATAATATTCTCATCAACTATTAATGGTAAAACAGTAAAAGCTTTGTACAATGAATCATTAAGATTAGGAGTAAATTTCCATGCCTTTAGAAAAAATGAAGAATTAATTACTCCAAAGCATAATCCTTATACTGATGTAGAATCAAAAATAAATAATATACCAGATAATTTATATGATTTTAATAAAATTAATGACAATGATGAATTTTTAAAGGCAATGATGGTTGATAGTGATGAAAATATTACAAAGACTATAGAAAATATTAATCCATTCTTTTCAACAGAATATTCTATGGTTAGAAGCTCTAAAATATTTTTAGAATTTTTAAATAAATCAACTCATAAAGGACACGCCCTTAAAGCTTTAGCTAATTATCTAAATATTCCACTTGAAGAAACAATGGCTATTGGAGATGCTGGAAATGATCTTCCAATGATAATTAATGCTGGTATTGGTGTAGCAATGGAAAATGCATTTCCTGAGGTAAAGGCTCATGCAGATAAGATTACTTTAGATAATGAGCATTCAGGTGTAGCATATGCAATATTAAATTATGCAATGTAGGTGATATTTTTGAAAAAAATAGGCATTATTGCTGAATATAATCCATTACATAATGGACATATTTATCATATAGAACAAATAAAAAAACAAGCTAATCCTGATTTATTAATTGGAATAATTTCTTCTTCTTTTACAATGAGAGGAGACTTATCAATATATGATAAATTCACAAAAACTAATCAAGCCTTAAAAGCAGGCTGTGATTTAGTAATAGAGCTTCCTTTTATGTATACCTTAGAAAGAGCTGATATTTTTGCAAGCAATGCAGTTGATTTTTTGAATCTTATTAGTGTCGATGAGATTTGGATTGGTAGTGAAGAAAATAATATAAAATTATATGAAGAATGCTATAATAAAGAAAAAGAAATAAATATAGATAAATCTATTTCATATAAAAATAATAGTATTTCATCATATCCTTTTTTATCAAATGATTTATTAGGCTATTTTTATTATAAAAGAATTAAGGATATGAATTATAATATTAAAATAAATACTATAAAAAGAATAAAATCTTCATATCTATCTAAAGAATTAGAATCCGAAAATATAGCTTCTGCCACATCATTAAGATATAATCTTGATTCATTAAAGAATTATACTCCTAGCTTTGTTTATGAAAATAATAATTTTTTAGATGAAAATATATTATTTAATAATCTAAAATATAAATTATTATCTTCCTCTTTAGAGGAATTAAAAAATATATTTTTTGTAGATGAAGGTATAGAAAATAAATTAATTATGGTAAATAAAATTAATAATTTAGAAGAATTAATTAATTATTTATCAAATAAAAAATATTCAAAAACTAGAATAAAAAGAATGTTAATATATATTCTTATGAATATATCTAAAAATGAAGTTAATATAATATTAAATAATAAAATTGATTTCATTAGAGTATTAGGCTTTAATAAAAAAGGAAAAGATTATCTTAATTCTATAAAAAAAGAATTAAAAATATATACAAATATTAAAGAAAATGATAATTTAGCATTAGCTATTGAACTAAAGGTAAGTAAAATATTAGATTCTATTTATAATATTGGATTATTTGAAAAAGAACAGAAAGGACCAATCATATATGAGTAAAAAAGAATTAATAATTCCCGAAAGAGTTCCTAATCATATCGCAATAATTTTAGATGGTAATGGTAGATGGGCTAAAAAAAGATTGCTTCCTCGTAGTATGGGACATAGAAAGGGAGCTTTTAATATTAGTGATGTTGCAAATGCAGCAAGAGATTTAGGAGTTAAATATCTAACTGTTTTTTGCTTTTCAACTGAAAATTGGAAAAGACCTCAAGATGAGGTAAATTTTATAATGACTGAGCCTATCAAGGAAATAAAAAAGTATTATGATAAAATAGCAAATTCAAATATAAAAATTAAAATTATTGGTAGACGTGATCGTCTATCTAAAGATTTTTTAGATATGGTTAATAGTATTGAGGATGCAACAAAGGATCATGAAGCCTTAACATTAACATTATGTATTGATTATGGTAGCTATGATGAAATAACTACTGCTGTTAAAGAAATAGCTAGTGAGGTAAAAAATGGAAATCTAAATATAGATGATATCAATGAAAATACAATTACAAATCATTTATTTACAAAAGATTTACCTCAATTAGATTTATTAATTAGAACCTCAGGAGAATTAAGAATATCTAATTTCCTATTATGGCAGCTTGCATATGCTGAATTATATTTTACAGATACCCTATGGCCTGATTTTGATAAAAAGGAATTAGAAAAGGCTATAATAAACTATCAATCTCGTGATAGAAGATTTGGTGGAATAAAAAAATGAAAATAAATGTATTATCACCACAAGGCTATTGTGGTGGTGTTAAGCATGCAATAGAAATTGTTAATAAAGTAATTAAAGATCCTAACACTAAAAAACCAATCTATTTATTAGGACAAATAATTCATAATGAGCATGTAATTAATGAAATAAAAAGTAAAGGTGTTATTGTTTTAGAAGGTAAATCTAAATTAGAGCTATTAGATTCTATTAATTCTGGTACTATTATCTTTTCTGCTCATGGTGTTGCCCCTATTATTTATGAAAAAGCAAAGAAAAAAGGCTTAAATATTGTTGATGCAACCTGTAGTAATGTTTTAATAGTTCATAAAAAAATTAAAGAATTTTTAGATTTAAATTATGATATTATTTATATAGGAAGTCCTAAACATCCCGAAAGTGAAGGAGTATTAGGCATTTCTAATAAAATCCATTTTATTTCTAATATAGAGGATATTAATAATTTAAATATAAATAATAAAAATATTTATATAACAAATCAAACTACATTATCAATGTTTGATATTAATGAATATTTTGATATACTAAAATCTAAATATCCTACTTCAATAATTGAAGATAAAATATGTAGAGCTACTACTGTTAGACAAGAGGCTGTTGCTTATCAAGAAAAGGTTGATTTATGTATTGTAGTTGGAGATAAAATGAGTAGCAATTCTAAAAAGCTTGCGAAAGTTTCTAATGAAATAGCTAAAATTAAAACTATTTTTTGTGAGGATTTAAAAAGTCTAGATAAAAATGAATTAATGGGAATAAATAGTGTTTCTATTACCTCAGGAGCTTCTACTCCTGAATATATTACTAATGAAATAATTGAATATTTAAAAACATTATAAAAGGCTGAGAAATCTCAGCCTTTTTCTACCTATTTACGAAAGTATTTTTTCTTTCAATAAATTTAATAAATCTTCATCACTTAATCCATAATGAGAATAAACATCTGATATCTTTCCATGAGGAATCAATGTGTTAGAATCAAATGAATGACGATATATATGAGAATTGTAATTATTCTCCTCTTTATATTCTAATATCTTATGATATAAAGTACCTGAAGATACTACTTCTTCAATAACAATTATTGGTAAATTTAATTTAAATAAATTATCTAAGGTATCTAAATCCATTGGTTTAATAAACCTTGCATTAACAACCATTATATCTAAATTATTTATTGAAACTAAATGACTAATTCTATCAATATTAGGTCCATATCCTATAACTATTCCTTTATTACCTTCATTTAGTATTGGCCATTCAAATTTGCATGTTAGAGTAGGATCTATTTCTTTAGGAGAAACATTTCCTCTTGGATATCTTATAACAAATGGATGATTTTGATTAAATCCATAATTAAATAATTCTATTATTTCTTTATCATCCTTTGGCATAGTAACTACAATATTTGGCATAGCCATAAACATAGCTACATCATAAATTCCTTGATGAGTCTGACCATCCTCTCCTACAATACCAGCTCTATCTATACCAATAATCACTTTTAAATCCTGTCTTGATATATCATTCAATATTTGATCATAGGCTCTTTGAGCAAATGTAGAATACATTAATAAAACTACATTTTTCTTTGCAAGAGAAATACCAGCGCTCATAACTGCCGCATGCTCTTCTGCTATACCTACATCATAAAAATCATCAGGATATAGTTCTGCAAATTCTTGAAGCTTAGCACCAGATTTCATTGCAGGAGTAATAACCTTAAACTCTAAATTTTTTCTTTTTTCAACCAAATAATTAGATACAACCTTAGAAATAGAGATATTACCATCATTTTTTAATGGCTTACCAGTTTCAATATCAAAAGGTCCTACTCCATGGAAATCTCCTTCAACATCATTTTCACTTGGAAGATATCCCTTACCCTTTTTAGTTAATACATGTAATACTACAGGTTCTTTTCTTTCCTTAATTCTTTTTAAAAGATTAATTAAGG
The DNA here is from genome assembly GCA_045124155.1 of Anaeroplasma sp. Classification (GTDB taxonomy): domain Bacteria; phylum Bacillota_I; class Bacilli_A; order Acholeplasmatales; family Anaeroplasmataceae; genus Anaeroplasma. The sequence continues at coordinate 2,778 of JBGVLG010000178.1, read as the reverse complement.
TTGCAATATTATTTCCATCATATGGACCATAATAATCAAATCCCATATCTTCAAAGATATTATCTGTTTGAATTAATCCCTTTAAGCCTCTTTTTATTTGATGGAATATATTAATAAAGCATTTAGGAAATACTTTATTACATCCAGCTTTAAAATGCAAATAAAAGCTAGTTCCTCTAAGTTTTGAAAATACACTTGATAAAGCTCCAACAGATTTTGAAATACCCATCTTATTATCATTAAGAATGATAATTGGATTATTTTTTTTCATTTGACCTAAAAAATTTAAACCCTCTAATGCTACTCCATTCATCAATGAAGAATCACCAATAATAGCTATCTGCCTTTTATCATTTTGAGAAATCATTAATCCTGAAAGAGCTGAAATTGATGTTGAGGAATGGCCTGATTCCCAAATATCATATTGAGATTCACTACGATTAATATATCCTGATAATCCCCCAAATTGTCTAAGAGTACTAAAATCCTTAGCTCTACCAGTTAATATTTTATGAACATATGATTGATGACCTACATCAAATAATAAATTTGTAGAATCTAAATCAAAAACATAATATAACGCAATTGTTAATTCAACAACACCTAAATTACTACTTAAATGTCCTCCTGTTTTTGATATATTTTCTATTAAAAAGCTTCTGATATCTTTTGCCAGTTCTTTTAATTCTGATATTGAAAGTTTTTTTATAAATGACGGGTCTTTAATATCTAACAAATTAAACATAAATTCACCATACCTAAATAATTACGCTTTTTTATTATAACGTAATTAATACATATTAACAATAAATTACTTATTTATCTTATTAAATTCTTCTAAAAATATATTATATTCGTTATCTAAAAAACAATACATATAACATTTCTTTAAATGCTTTGCTTTGAAATTTGATATAACCTCAATAGCAATACTTGCACATTCATCAAGTGGAAAGCCATAAATTCCAGCTGAAATAGGTACCATTCCTATTGTATTATATTCATTTGAGTCTGCAATTATTAGTGCATTTAAAAATGCAGATTTTAAAAGATTTGAATCCTGATTAGTAGGACCTACAGCGTGAATAATTTTCTTTGCCTTTAAATTATATCCATTTGTCATAACGGCATGACCAGTTTTACAGCTTCCTATTGCCTTACATTCTCTTTGTAGCTCTTGATGCCCTGCAGAAGCAAAAATAGCTCCACATACACCACCACCAGCTAAAAGCATTTCGTTTGCAGCATTAACGATTACATCACAATCAGAATATACAACACTGCCTTTAATTATTTCTAGTTCCATATTTATACCTCATTTTTTTAAAAAGCATAATACTTTTTCAGCATCGCTTTTCGCAACAACTTTATCATCAGCATAAATAATAGTACCATTTTCATCAATAACATAGGTGGTTCTTTTTATTCCCATATAGGTTTTACCATATAATTTCTTTTCCTTCCATACATCATAAGCCTTTATGGCAGATAAACTCTCATCTGATAATAAAATAAAAGGTAATTCATATTTTGTTTGAAAATTAAAATGACTTTTTGATGAATCTTTTGAAATACCAATAATCACTGTATTATTATTAACAAATTCATCATAGTTATCCTTATAATTTAATGCCTCTTGAGTACAACCTGAGGTATTATCCTTTGGATAAAAATAAAGTACTACTCTTTTTCCTTTAAAATCATCTAATTTAACTAAATTATTATTACTATCTGGTAATTGAAATTCGATTGCTTTACTTCCTACTTCTAACATAATTTCCTCCTAATTAACAAACACTATATTATTATTTTTAGATAAATTTTCATCATATTTAAAGCCTAATTCATTAAATAATTTAAGATTTTCAATAATATTTATATTATTTATTGCCATAAATCTAACAAATAGTCCTCTAGCTTTTTTTACAGTTACACTTATTTCCTTTAATTTTGAATTTACCTTAGTATAAAAATAAATATTAATCATATTATTTTTATTTAGCATTTTACTATATTCCTTTGATGCTAAATTAATTATCAAATCATTAGAAAAATAATCATTAATAATATCCCAATATTTATATAAATTAAAATCAAAAGGATTATTAATAAAATCTAAACGATATAAGGATATACTATCATTTGGTCTTAATATTCCATATAAGGCCGATAAAATTAATAATCTATCATTTAAATAGCATTTCATATCATTATCAAGACTTTGATAGTCTAAAGCCTTGAAGGCAACGCCATCATATAATTTTATTGCTGGAAAAATCTTATTATTAAATTGTTGATAATAATTATATACCTCATAAGCTAATTTCTTATTTATTTTAAAATATGATGATAATTCATCAATAGAAAATTTTTTTATTATATTTGCTAAATAATTAGCTTCATCTAAAAACATAGGCTTATTATAACTATCATTTTCAGTTATATTAGTATTCATTCCCTTTGATGGAGAAATAATTATCTTCATAATATCTCCTTTTTTGTATAATTATATCATTATTATCACTAAAAAATACATATAATGCATATTTATTATGTTTTTTGAAAAAAGAGGCGAATTATTCGCCTCAAGTATTCTAATAATTTTCAGCATTAACCTCAAAATATGATTGAGGATGGTTACATACAGGACAAACCTCAGGAGCTTTTGTACCTACTACAATATGACCACAATTACGGCATTCCCAAACCTTTACTTCACTTTTTTCAAATACTTCCTTCATTTCTACATTATGAAGTAAAGCACGATATCTTTCCTCA
>JBGVLG010000177.1:0-6021 GCA_045124155.1 Anaeroplasma sp. | reverse complement strand
AGTCTCCTGCCCAATCATATAAATCACCAAATAATAACTTATGTATTTTACAAATATCGAACAAAGCTTTAATCTCAATCGGATTATTAATTATAGCTGAAATATTAAGTGATACATATGTGTATTCAGCTTTTTCGAGTTTCAAACCATCTTTTATATTAAGCTTATTAATGAATACATTAGTCCCAGGATATAAATACTTATCTACCATCTTGCAACAATCCTTCCTATAGCAAATTTAGCAGTTTCAAGATCAATATCACCCTTTGTATATAAATGAATAATCTTTTTAGCATCTTTAGGAACTTCACCACCATCAACAGAATTAATGATATATGCTAATTCTTCTGTTGGAGTTTCCTTTTCAATTTCATTTAATTCAAATGGTATTCCTCTTTTTAATACTATTTGTCTTAAATATAAATCTATTGCTTGTGACATAGATATACCAATATTAGATAGAATACTGTCACATTCTTTTTTAATATCTTCTGATATTCTTGCATGTATAACTTCATTTTTCACAATCATCACCTACACATATATTGTATCACAATTGTGATACATAATAAAGGTATAAACCAAAAAAAGATAATCTATTTTAAAGACTATCTTAGTTGACATATTTCATATTGTTTTCATTAATGTTTAATAACTAATTTCGAAATTAGGAGTTCGGTTGTTCAAAAAATAAATCATTATTCTTCACTTGAGAATAATATTATAATTAAATTTTATAGGCGAATTTTCAAGTGTGAATGCGGCAAAACTTTTAGGGAACCAGACCCATTTACTGAGTCAAAAAGAAAAAATACTGTTCAAAGAGAAGTTAAAATACTTTATGCACTTAAAGATATAAATAAATCTTTTTCTGATGTTGCTGATGAATTTAATTTATCTGTAACACTACTAGTTATAGATTTTAATTCTTTTAACAATTAATTTACTATCATATAACTTATTAATTAGATGAAGTATAATATAATCTTCTTGCTTTTCAACTATTTCAATCTCATTAACATCATCTAATGTATATTCATTATCGTATCTTTAGCAATTACGTTTGTAATGCTTTGTAATCTTTGCCATTCATATGTTACAACCTCAATAATTGATGTTTTACATTTTAATAATAATTCTAATTCTTCTTCAAATCTTTCCATATTTAATTCCTCCTACGCTGCATAAGCCATTTCATAGCTTAATCCTCTAAAATAATTTCTAACTTCATGGTCAATTATTTTATTCTTCTTTTGCTTATATAGAACACGAGCTTTTCTCTCTTCAAAATAATCTCTTGTTTCTAAAATCATTTCCTTAATTTCAAAATACAAGTTCTGACAATACATATTTTGTTCCTAGATATTCTTGCACTGAAGATATGGATCATTATTATTAATTTCTAATAATTCCATATAATAATCATAACTAATTTCTGTTACATTAATAATTGCATCATTTTTATGATACTTAACGCGTGGAATCCATCTAGCAATTTCTGCTGCATCCTTACCAGAATCTGTATTAATAGGGAATGTTACTTCTCTATATTTTCCGTTACCAACATGTCCACATTTTGTTACTACTGCATAAAACTTATTTTTCATAATATTTGTTCTCCTTTTCTTTTTGTACCTATATTTTAGTTTGTTACAATCTTCTTGACACTACTCTCTGAGATCAAATCGTAATCTCTAGTGTTTTTTCTTAATTGCACCTTAATTATATATATTGTAATCAAACATAGAGAAATGCTCTGTCAGGACAATTAATAATTTCTATTTTTAACTACATCTCAATAATACTACTTATAAAAAAAGGCAAAATGCTCCCTCGGTTCAAAAAAAACAAAAAATTTTTATTATTATAAATAACAAAAGCCCTGAGGCTAAAATCAGGGCTAAAAAATCATATTTTAGGCTTCAGCTTTCTTAACCAAAGACTTATTTTGCCATTTCTTACTCTTCCATCTAAAAATAACTAAAACAGCTCTAAAGCATTCATCTAAGCCATTAGCTAAAAATATACCAATTAAACCTAAATGAATAACATCAGTAAAGAAATATGAACCAAATGCGGCAATTAAATACATAGAGAATACCGCACAAATAACTGGATAAAGCGTATCTCCACTACTCTTTAACGCATTAATATAAACTAAATTAATACATCTACCCGTTTCTAACAGGAACAGGATAGGTAAAACAGTATAAATAATACTTAATATATTCTCATTCTGAGTAATAAGTGGGAATATAACAAAGCCTAACGTATTAATAAGCATAACAACGAACATTACTACAGGATACACTAAAACAAGCGATAGCTTAGTAGTCTTTTCTGCCTCTTCATAATCATGCTTACCTACTGCATAACCAACTAATATTGAATTAGCACTACCAAAGGCTCCTGATAATAGAACTGTATAATTCAAAATCATATTAATATAATTTCTCGCATTCATAACATCAGTTAATAGCTTATTAACCTGAGAAACTACAATAAATTGAGCTATATTATAACAAATACTCTCAAAAGCGCTAGGTCCACCAATCTTAATAATTGATTTAAAGATATCCTTATGAAGCTTAAATATAAATATTCTTTGCTTAAGGACAACCTTAGTTAAAATAACAGCTAGAATAAACGTAACTAAATGACAAGATACTGTCGCAATCGCAGCACCCTTATATCCTAAAGGCTCTGTTCCTAAAACTCCATAAATTAATAAATAATTTAATAAAACATTTAAAAGATTTACACATAAGGAAACAATAGTAATATAGAAAGGCTTTGAATTTGCTTTTAAATTTGCTGATAAGCAATTTGTCATAGCCTGAAAAGGAAGCGCAAAGGCAACAATCATAATATATGATGATGACTCATTAATAACATTATCAGGCGTATTAGCTAGCTTTAATAAAGGTACATTAAAGAAAATAAACATTAAGGCAATAAATAAGCCTAAGCCTAAATTAAAAATAATACCTTGAGATAAAACTAATCTACTTTCTTCCTTTTTACTTGCGCCAATATATTGGCTAGTAACAATTGCTACACCAACAGAACAAATATTAAATAAAACAACTAAAAAGCTTAATACTGCATTAGCATTACCAATAGAGGCAACACTAAGCTCACTATAATTTTTGATCATTAAAGTATCAACAGTACCAAGCAAGCTAGCTAAAAACATCTCTAAAAATAGAGGAATAACTAGCTTATAAATTGCTTTAGCTCTACTTTTTGAAAACATAAACACTCTTTCTAGATGCCTCAATAACTACAGATGAAGATAATATATCAAATCTATCCTCACGGAATCTATAATTATTATCTCCTAGATTAAACAAAATCTCATAGTCATCTTTTCCATATCTAAATAAAGAAAATACATCTTCGCTATGCTTAACAAATTCAAAATCAATATTCTTAAATGCATCGTTTTTCTTAATGTCAATTAACCTCTTAGTAAAATAATACATTTCAGGATTATTATCAAATAACATACCTCTTCTACAATCTGGATCCCTATCTCCATCCATCATTTGCTCATCACCATAATAAATTAAGGCAGCACCAGGAAGTAAAACATCTAAAGCCATCGCAAGCTTCATCTTCTCCTCATCCTTACCTAAATCTCTAAAGCATCTAATAGTATCATGATTAGAAACCATATTTAGTGTTGATGCTAAATAATTGATATTGGAATTACCTCTTTCGTAATGATATGTATTAATAAACTCATCAACAGAAATACTTCTATTAACTACATTCTTAATTGCAAATAAGGAATTATAGTTAGTAATAGTATCAATTTCATCACCTAATAGCCAAGGTGTAGATTCATACCATATTTCACCTAAAATAACAGCATCCTTTTTTACACTCTTAACCGTTTCTCTAAATCTCTTCCAGAATGGATGAGCCACCTCATCACAAACATCAAGTCTATATCCATCTACATCAAATTCCTCTAGATAATATCTAGTAACCTTTAATAGATATTCCATTGTATCAGGATTTAATGTATTAAGCTTAGGCATACCAGGGAAATAGCTAAAGCATTTATATTGTAACCAATCCTTTTTGAATGGGAATTTATAAATAAAATACCAATCCTTATACTTAGAATTCTCTTGATTTTCTAATAAATCCTTAAACGCAAAGAAATCAGGAGATGTGTGGTTAAATGCTATATCTAAAATAACCTTAATACCTCTATCATGACAAGCCTTAACTACAGAATGTAGACCCTCATCTCCACCTAACAATGGACAAACCTTCATATAATCTACTGTATCATATCTATGAGATGTATTCGCAGTAAAAATAGGATTTAAATATAGGCAATCAATGCCCAAATCGGCTAAATAATCGATTTTATTCGCAATACCGAATAAAGTTCCATTTGTTCTATAATTATGCTTTAAATTCTTTTCTCTCCAATTATCTGATTCCTTATCAGTTGGACTAAATCTTTCAGGGAATATTTGATAAAAAGTAGCTCCCTTAGTCCATTCAGGAACATCGAAGTAGCATGAATCTAAAATATAAGTATTCGCAGTAAACATAAAGATGATATCCTTAGGTTCCTTATCATAGAATATTCTATTAGAATAATAACAATATACTCCATCGTTATCAATTAATTCAAAATAATACTTAATCGCAGGATATTCACATTTAATCTCTACCTCGTAATAATCTAAAACAGATGTAGATGCAACCTTAACCATAGCTACAGTATCCTTCTTGTTATAGCCCATAAAGCCAAAACGATACTTATCTATATATTTAAAATTAACCTTTTTTAGATCACCCTTTTTACATGATAATCTAAATAAATATGTATTTCTAAATGTCTTGTAAACATATTGACCATTAATAAAATGGTTAATTGAACTTCTTTCCACTTGACAATCACCTCTTTTCACCCTACAATATAATTATACTGATAAAAAAATAAAAAAATATCACAAAAATAACATTAAAATATAAATATATTGAGGTTAATATGGAAAAATATACAGACTCATCATTTCACGAACTAACTAAACACGGAACTAACGAATTCCCTTTCGCGACATATGGAGATTCCTATAAGGTATGTAAGGATAGATTCTACTATTCACACTACCATGAGGAGCTTGAAATAATATATGCTAGAAGAAATGATATTGATGTTATAGTTAATGATACTGAATATCATCTTGATGAAGGTGAAAGCTTATTGATAAACTCAAATAACATTCATAGAATATGTCATAGTGAATATCCTGAATCTACAGTTGTTAGTAATGTTTTTAGTAATAAACTAATAAGATTACCTATACCTGATATTCTAGATGCCTTAAACAAGAGATATGAGGCAATACCTATAAAGGATAATAAAATAAACCAAATAATTTGGCGTATGATCTTATCAGGTAGAGAAAAGGAAAATGGATATCAATTAAGCATTATTTCTAATATATTTGAGGTATTCTCATATATCTATTCAAACTATAACGAATTAAAACCAATTGAAAGCAATAATAAAAACAATGATAGAATCAAACAAGCTCTATCATTCATTAAATCTAATTATAATAATCAAATAACACTATCAGACATTTCAAAGGAATGCTATCTATCTGAAGGTGAAACAATAAGATTATTTAATAAATATATTGGTGATTCACCTATTAATTATTTAATTAAGTATAGAATAAATGTTGCAACGACAATGCTGTTAAATGAAGATATGTCTATTACAGATATCGCGACATCAACAGGCTTTTCTTCTTCTAACTATTTTACAATCGCATTTAAGAAAATAACTGGTATGACACCAAAGGAATATAAAAAGAAAAAGGGGCTGTTAAGAAACTAAAAAGTTGAAGTGGTACCAGTTTAGTAGACAAAAAGAAAAAAATACCTACTAATCTATATTTATAAGAAATAAAATATGGTTACTAACAATATGACGTTGGTAACCATTTTTATATGAAAGGATCTTATTAATATGAAACATGCTAG
>JBGVLG010000176.1:0-16162 GCA_045124155.1 Anaeroplasma sp. | reverse complement strand
TTCGTAGGCTCGAGAACTTTGCTAGCCCCTTCCTTCACCCATAACATTACTGTTAACGGCTTGGGGTTTGCTACACTTGGCGGTAAATACCCGTGACTGGACTTTCACCAGTAAGATTAGTGCCATGCCCGGCACACTATAAGAGAGGATTAAAACTAATAAAGTCTTAATCCTCATAATAATTATGCATTCTTCTTTAAATCTTGAATAAAATCCTTTGATACAATAAATTGTTCCTTACCAAATAGTTTATCTAATAATAATACTAATTCATCTAATTCCTTTTTTAAGAAAGTTAAGTTTAACATTTCAAATTTACGTAAAATTTTAAATGTTAACATATAATCTAAGCCTTCATATTCACTAAAGCCACAAGCCATATAAACTGGAACGAATAAACGAATTTGCTTCATAATACGGTTACCAAATGCAATCTTAAACTTCTCTTGAATAAATTCATCAAGTTGATTAAATGAATTTTGAGCAGTATCAGATAATTGGAAGCCTGATTGAGTACGTTTAAATAAATCATCTAAATACTCAAATGTCATAGATACATTATCAGTAAATGGTGCATCTACTAATTCAGCCTTCTTATTAATAGCTATCGCAACAGCACGGTCATAAACCTTATCGGTAATTGTAAATGTAGAGTCATCTTTATTAGCTGTACCAATAAACCATAAGTTTTGAGGAATCAAAATCTTACCATTAATTAAATTTTTAGGATCATGAGAATCAGATGTAGGAACAATATCTATTTTCCATTCACTGACATCTGGCATTTCCATTACTGATAAGAATTCAGCAAAATAATATTCAATACGTGCAAGATTCATTTCATCTAGTACAATTAGATTAATAGTATCAGAATAGCTTGCTGCATAAACAGATTTTAAGAAATCTGTTTCATTAAATCTCTTTGTAAACTCATTTAAGTATCCTAATAGCTCAGCTCTATCTCTCCATGATGGTTGAACTGAAATGATAGAAGTATCATTTTGGAAGAATTTACCCATTGCATATGGTAATGAGGTTTTACCTGTACCTGAAATACCTTCAAGAATTAATACCTTAGATGTTGCCATTCCTGCAAAGAATCTAGCAATAATATCTCTTGTATAATAAAGATGTAATTGAGAGGCAGAAAACGCAATAAATCTATCAACTAAACCAGATAAATCAAGCATATCTGTTTGATTCATAACTGTAATTCTAGGGTTTTCTTGAGCTTGTTGATCAACCTGAATAAGCTTAGAGAATCTAGATTCACTTTCAGCTTTCTTTTTACCACTAGTGCCTTCATAATCAACCATACCAGGAGTTCCAGCACCAATTTGAGATACTCTCATTGCTAAAATCTTATTCTTTTCATCAATAAGCTCTACTACTTTTTGATTTAATAAAGAAACCTCTTCAACTAAGGTATCTTTATCAATTTCTCTTTTAACAAATCTTACATATCTTCTTATTAATTGGAATAATAATACTGCAAGTAATACGATAAATCCTATATTAATAATCATAACTACAATAAATGCAATATAATCTAAAGCATTCCAACTTGTTATATATTTACTCAGGATATAAAAATATCCGCCCGCTTCTGCAAAATCACCATAAAAAACATTGACAATAATAGAAATATGATTCATAAACCATTCACAAATATTGTTCCAAAGTTTTCCTAGGAATTCAACATAATATTGCGCGAATCCTCCCATATTTTTCACCTCTTATATTTTTAAATAATCTGATGTTTCTTATAATATTTTAACATGAGTAATTATTTTTTTCAATAATAAACTATAACATAGATAATATGCTAAAAAAGGATATTTTATTTTATAATAATATAATAGATATTATCTAATGCTATTGTTTATTATAAATAAATTCATTTATTATATATTTAAGTAATAATAAAATATAAATAATCTCAGTTAGAATAAATTATAACTGAGATCTGATCATATAGTTATTATACATAAAAATAAAATCTAAAAGACTTATATTTTTATTCTTTTATTGTAGAAATTACACCCATTTCAGAATACATATTGATAATTTTATTATATTCTTTCTTTTTATAAAATAATAATTTAAAGAATCTTATAAAATGTCTTTTTGCAAGACTAAAAAAACGATGAATTAATAAAAGAGGATATAATAGCTTATATTTTGAAAGTCTTGGATATAAATTTTCTCTTTCTTTTTTATTTCTAAGAAGTAATCGATTTAATAAAAATTTAAATTTTGAGTCTTTAGATAATACATATCTAGTATATATTGCATCATCTAAATTAGGTTCATTACCAAGAGCTATTTGATTATGAATTCCTCTTTCATTCATATAATCAATCAATAATTGTCCTTTTGTTCCCATAAAAGGCATTTCCTGATTTGTAATAATAAAAATTGCTTGATTAATATTTTCAAATAAATTATATAAACCTATTTTTTTTAATTCTTCACTAATAAAATTATAATCTAAATTCCATTTTTGATGCATATAATAAAAATCTAATAAATATCTTAATCCTTCACCATTAATTAAATGCTTATTCAAATGGTAAACACAATAAATATAATGTATTTCATTATTTAATTTATATAAATTATTTTCTACTATTTCTTTATACCTAAAAATATCATCAAAATAATAATGTAATATATCATTTTTTTCTAGTAAATCACGATGTAATTCTATCATCAAATCATTCTTTATATATTCATTATGATGATAACAATTAATATCAATAATATTAAATTCATTTTCTAATAATAGTTTATTTGCTTTATCAAAATCTTCTTTTCTTACAATTAAATCAATATCTCCTCTAGATCTAAGAGCACTATCTGGATATAAATTAGCTAAAACAGATCCCTTTATATACATATGATCAATATTATTCATATTAAATAAATTTGTTATTTCCTTTTGTATATGAAAATATTTTTCTTGAATTAGATTTAAACCTAAATAAACCTTATAAAATGGTTGTCCATAAACATAATATAAATATCCAGCTAATGATTGTTCATTCATTTTTTTAATTTCTTCAGATACATCACCAGTAAAACTAACTTTTTCATTGCGAAAATAGGTCTTAAGTAATTCTACATTATCCATATAATCAATTGAGTAATAAACTCAATAACCTCACTTTCAATTTAATATTTATATTAAAATTTATTATTTAAATTAATTACTAAATCAGGAATAAGAGTTTCATTTTTATGTGAAACATAAATAATAGTTTTATTTGTTTTTTTAAGATTTTGTATTATTTTTTTAGCATTTTCTTCATCTAAAGCACTAGTAAATTCATCTAATATAAATATAGGTCTATCTTTTGCATAAGCTATCGCAATTGCTAATCTTTGAATTTGTCCAATAGATAATCCTTTTCCTCTTTCATTTAAAACAAGATCTAATGAATTTATTTCACTATCTAAGCATGCAAACTTTAATGCTTCTTCCATCTTTTCAATCGAATCAGTAGCTAAAAGCTCAAAGTTTTCTTTAATAGTACTAGAAAATAAAATATTTTCTTGTGAAACATAAGAAAATAAATAACTTCTATTTCCATTTATTATCTGATTATCTTTATATACTTCTATAAACCCATTATTTGGAGATAATATTCCCATTAATAACATCATTAATGTAGTCTTTCCAATACCTGATTCTCCATTAATACGAATTACTTGTCCTTTTTTAATTTCAAAAGATAAATTATTAATTATAGTATTATTATCATTATATTGAAATTCTAATTTATTAATTTCAATACTATCAAAATCATTTATAGGTTCTATATTTAATTCTTTACCACTAATACTATCTAATAATCTTTTATAAGAAGTACTAGCTAAGCTATGCTGATTAATCAAGCTTGAAATACTTAAAATAGGTGTTTGTAAATGACTAATTAATTGAGTTAAAGCTAATAAAGAACCATAAGTAATCCAAGAAACTGCAATTGCATAGCCTCCATATGCTATACATATTCCATAAAGTATATTACTAGCTAAAACCATTATATTGTTACCCATTATTTGTAAATGATATTTCCTTTTTAAAGCGATTATTGATTTTTCTTCTTTTATATTATAATGCTCTATAAAGGATGCTTGAGCATTATATGCTTCAACTAAAGAAATATTTTCCATAGTTTCTTGAAAAAAAGCATTAAGTATTTCTTCTTTATTTAAAGCTTCTTTATGAAGCTTTTTCATTGATATTGAATATATTCTAGCAAATATTAATCCTATAATTCCTATAATTAATAAAATTAATAAAATACGCCAATCAATTATTACTACAAAAACCAATGCAAAAAAGAATCTTCCAATTTGATAAAAAATACTAGGATATACATCCATTTCACCAGATACAATATTTTTTATATCTGTTGTATAATTTTGCATTAAAAATGCACTATGAGGTTTATCATTATCAAAAACTAATAATATTCTTTTTTCAAATAATAGTTTTTTTAATTCCATTTCTCTAGATATATAAAAACGTCCATATAAAAGGTTTTCTACTAATTTAAATAAAACCCCAAGAATTATCAATCCAAATAACCAGCCACTATAAAATAATACAAAATTAGTATCTTTATTTTGGGCTGAATCTAATATAAGCTTTGATAATAAAGCTAAAGATACAAGGCATAAGGATGATAATAAATTTAATAATCCTAAAATAATCCATTTTCGATTTTTAGTAATTAATGTAGGCATTTTATATACACTCTCCTTATAAAACAAAATCGAAGGCTAAAACAATATAATTTATATGTAAAATTATTCATATTCTTTTTTTTACCTTTTTTGGTATGATAAGCAATAACTTTAGCAAAACATTGGTTTGGGTTAATAGTCTCTAAAATCAACTGATGATCCCCTATCATATAATATTTACCATTCTTTATTTTCCATAATCGATGAAGGACATAACTACCATCTTCTCTTTGATAAAATAAAATATCCCTAGGCTTTACTGAGGATATTTTATCTAATTCAACTAAGCTTCCAGTATGCCATAATGGTTGCATACTTGTACCCTTTATTGGCATAGTAAAAGTTTTATTGTTATTGAAGGCTTCATTAATTAAGGGAATAAGCTCATCAATTTTTATCATAATTATAATAAACCCTTTTTAGTTAATAAATCTAAAAATAAATTTAAATCATTTAAAGCTGTTGTTTCATCTACATTATATTCAGCTAATATTTTATTTAATAATTCTTCTTTGGTTATTTCTTCTTTTAAACAATTGTAGATAAAAGCTCCAACTTCATTAGTTTTAAGAATAACATCTACAGCTATATTATGATCACTTAAAGGTAAAATTATATTTTCATTTCCTATTTTTTTTAACATACTATTATCCTTTAATTTCATTAAAAACACCTCTTTTTTCTAATTCTTTTTTTAGGGTAATAAAAGCTTCTTCTTCCATATTACACTCAAATAACACAATTGGTAATTCTAATATATTATCTATATTTTTATTCCATATTTCTTCATTTTCTTTTGATGGTAATTGTATTTGATTTAAAAGCATATTAAATGCTTTAGCTTTTGAAATATCTTCTACTTTATTTTCTTTAGCTTGTTTTAAAAATACTATTGTTTTTAATTTTGTTTTTATATTAGTATTTTTAAAATGCTTCCCACTCCAAGGATTTGGAGATATTTCTATATCTTTTCCATTAAATATCAAGACATTTTTATCATCGTTTATGCAAATTGCATTTCCATATTGTTCCCATATTCTTCTTTGAGTTGATTTTCCTGTGCCACTTTTAGCACAAAATAATATTCCATTATTTTGATAATTTATAGAAGAGCTATGAATAAATATACCATTTGTATATTTTCTAATCCAATATACAAATGCATATTGACTAAGTAAGTATTCAATATTAAAATCCTTGATTAAAGGTATGATAATAATTGTATTATCTTGATATAATATTTCACCTATAGGAATATTATAATTATATTGAATTTGAAGCTTACCAAGATTTGTATCATATAGATGATAAAATGCTGTTTTTATTTCTAATTTTTTATATTCGTATTGTATAGATTCATTAATTGATTTTAAATAGAAATTAGGTTTTTTTGAAACTTGATAGTTTTCTATATTTTTAAATTGATTAATGTATTGTAAATCTAAATCAATAATTAATCCAGATGCTTCTATTATCATTATTTCACCATGTATTAATATTTTTTAATTCCAAAAATCTTTTTCTATATCTCCTGGTATAATACTACCTATATAGTGAGGCATTAATATATTAACAACACTAATTTGTTCTGTTGTTAAATTTAATTCCTCTTTATGTTCATAATAATATTTTGCTAATAAAGAAACTGAAAATGATTTACTGTTGCTGATATATAAATTACCATTATATTCAACGTATAGCATGCTTTTTAATATTGTATTATAGTTTCCTTCCATATCAGTAATTAGCCAAGCAAATTGATAATATTCTCCAGTTGGATCTTCAATTCCTGTTTCGTTTACACAAACTGGAGTTGTTGAGATGTTTTTATATTCTGGATGATTGTTTATAAAATCTGAAATTGTTTGATTTTCGTATTTATTTCCTTCTATTTTGTCTGAATAATTTTTTGTAACAATGACTCCATATTTAGCATCTATATCATACATAGATTTAGGGATTATTCCTCCAAATCTTAAATCTACATTTGTAGGTTGTAAATCTGAATTATATGTAACTATAAAGCTTGATTTAGCTTCTAATGATGTAAATTTTTCTATATTAAGTAGTTTTATAGTAAATTCTGCATTTAATAAAATATCAATATTTTTAATTAAATGTTTTTCATTTGTATTTAATTCTTCATATAGAGTTCTAGCATTATTTACTAATAATTCTTGTTCTAAAGTGATTGTAGATGGTAATTCATTAATTAAAGAAATAACATTATTTACTTTTTCATTATCTATGGAATCTAAAGCATATGTGTTTGGATATGCGATAGCTACGTATTCTGGATGATCAATATAGGGATTTCTATTGTTTTGCCATATATCATATATTACGTTATTTCTATAGATTTCAGAATCATCTACTGGATCTTGATAATGCCATTTTAATAATGTTTGTAGTTTACCAACACGTCCATTTCCGTTTGAAGTTGATGTTGAATTATCGACTAGCTGTAGATTAAATGGATAGGTATACCCATATCTTGTATCCATATATAAAAGCATTCTTGCAACATCGCCTTTACAGTGATCAGCTGGTTCAAATAATTTTAGGTTTTTTGAGATTTTATTACCATAGTCATCCTTATAAATTAACTCTTCATTATCATCTATTTCAGCAAAATCATAATCTAATCTTGTTTGATTGATTTTTGAAGTAGCTGGTCTTAAATGGTGAGCATCTGTATATGGTTCTGTATTCTCATATTTTATTGTATTGCCGTTTTCATCTGTGAAGGTTTGATTTGCTGGAAAGCCATGAGATTTGGCCCATACGTGCTCTCTATCCCAACCTCCCGCACTAGCGCTTTCACCGCTTAATGAGTTTTTGGTATATAGGCATAAAACATTACTTGTATTATTTGGATCTACATCTGATTTTTTATATAGTGTTGCTAATTCTGAATAGCCTTTTTTTATATATCCTGTAGATATAATAACTGATAAATCCTTTTTAAAGTCATCAGAATCTTGATTTGTATCTAATCCGTTATAATAGTTTGGAGCAAAATCTTTATTTAAATATTTTGAGTCATAGCCTGAACTACTTTTTATTAAAAAAGAAAAGCAAAATAATGATAGTATAACTAAATAATTAAATATAAGAATTTTTATTTTATTTTTCATATTACACCTCAAAGAAAAAAAGTAGGCATTAGATAATTAATGCCTAATTTCGTTTATTATAAATTGAATAATCCGAAGAATGAGCCTTCTTTATCTCCTGGTTTTTTTCCACCAATAGTACCAGATGCAGCAATTACATCTTCTATTTCAATCTCTTCTTCTTCTAATATTGGGTTTTCGTAATCCTTTTTCATTTAATCTCCTCCAAATTATGCTTTTATGTTATTTAAAACAGTTTTTTGTTCTTCTGTAAATCCAAAATTATTATTAGGGTCTAAATATTGTCCTACTGTACCTAGAACTGAAGTAGTTTTAGCTTTACAGATATATAATGCACCATCATAAATCATATACATAACTGCAGTCATTGTTGTATCATAATGACCTTCCATATCTGTAAGTACCCAAGCAAATTGATATTTTTGTCCATTTTCATCTTCCACGCCTGATTCGTTAACACGTGCAGGTGTACATGTAACATTTTTGAATCCTTCATTTGCAGCAATGAACTCTTCAACTGTTGTATATGTTGTTTTTCCAGCTGTTAATTCTTTTGAACCTTCTTTTACTAATACTCCGTATGTAGCACCTGATAGGTATGAATCAGCAGTAATAGTTCCACCTAATCTTAAATCTACATTTGTTGGATTTAATTCTCCAGCATATGAAACTATTAAGCTTGAATGAGTTTCATTTTTAATGAAATTAGCACATTCTACTTTAGAAGATATAACATATGTACAACCAGAATTCATTTCTGGAGTTTTATCATTATAATTAATTAAATAACCTGTAGCAATAATTTCATCTCCAACTGTTAAATCAGTACCACCAGTCATTTTATATAGTACTATAGACTTAGTTTCATCCGAATTTACAATAGTAACTTTTGATGTTTTTCCATCATCATACAAATAAATATGACTAACTTTACCAGAAACTGTAAATTTACAAATAGTATTATTATTTCCAGTCAATTGACAAATTTTTAATGCTTCTTCAACATTGATAACTGAATTTATTGCTTCTGTTGCCTCATATACTGCAGTAAATGTTGTAGCACCAGATACTGTTACTTTTTCACCTGGTTCATAAGTTTTAGTGCCATCTGACCATCCTTTTAATGTTGTATACTTAGTATCTGTTTCATATAATGTTTTTGTTAAATCAGTTTCAGGAGGCAGTGTAACCTCTTTATCAGTACCTATAGAAGCTTCAATAGTAGCACCTTTATCTTCTGCAAATGTTCCACCATTTGCATCAAATGAAACACTATATGTAGTAGCCTCTTCTTTTGTATATATGTAGATATCATCAATACTCAATTGATAATTATTTTTTTTTGGAGCAGTACTAGTATCACTAATTTGTATTGTCAAAGAGAAATCACTAATTAGTTCATCAAATTGTTTTTCATATGTTGCCTGCCTAATATTAGAAGGAGAAATTGTTTCCTCGCCAGAAACATTATTGGCACCTTTCCATGCTACTTTCATTTTTAGATCTGTATTACTAACTTTATAAATAAACTTAACTTTTGAAACATTACTAAATTTATTTTCAGTTTTTAAATAACCAAATTTATCTTTAGCAGAACTATAAAGTCTCATTTGAACTGATTGTCCACCACTAAGAGGATTCGTTTTAGTAAAATTTCCATAATAAATTTGCCATTCTACATCTTTAGAAGTTTGCTTTACAGTACCTTGATACTTTGTATCTGTAGTTACATCTTCAAAACCAGTAGAATATATTTCTTTCTCTACCATTACTGTTTCAGCCTTAACACCCAATGATAAACCTAGTGTAAATAAACTTAAAAATACAAAAATTGCTGTTAAAAATTTCTTCATAATATTTTTTCTCCCTATTTATTATTATTTATTAAACCCATGGAAATTCTATCTTTCCACTAGATGCCGCAATAACATCCTCTACTTCAACAGCTTCTTCAATCAAAATTGGAGAAACATACTCTTTTTTCATAATTTGACTCCTTATGACAAATTTTTTAACTTTCAAATCACTATTAATTTTAAACCATATAGTAAACCTATGTCAACATATTAAATGTAAAATATTTATTAAAAAAATGTAAAAATGTTTCATTTCAGTCGTAACTTATTAATAATTGATAAAAATTATAGAAAAAATAAGCAAAAACTCCTATTTAGAAAAATCAAAAAACAGGAGCTTTAAAAAACATATAAATTATCTATAATAACCAATTTCTTTAATCAAATCAATAAAATTTCTTTCAAAATTCTCTTGATTCTCTTCATTCTCAGCACTTACTGTACCAATACAACTACCATTTTTAATAACTGCAAAAAACGGCAAATGAATTTTAGGAATTAAAGTATCCTTTACTAATTCTTTAGATTTATAACCAAGCTTTTCAATAATACTATAATACTTTAATTTATTTTCTAGAGTTTTACAATCAATAAGATTTTCTTCCTCTTTAAAAACATTAATAAATTTTGGATCATAATTATAAATTACATCAACATGTAATGATTTAGCTAAGCTATTCGCAACAGGTACAATTTTCTGACAATTTTGATCCCAGCTTCCCCCAATATAAATTACTTCTGAACAAAAACCAGAAATAATATCCAATAATTCATCTATATCTACCTTTTTAAATAAATTATTTCTATCCTCTAAAAGAGGATATTCCTCACAATAATTCATGTTAATCCCCCTGATTTTTATAATCTAAATAGCCTTTATATAATTCCTTTCTATCTAAATTATAAAGCTTACTAATTTCTTTTATAGCCTCATTAGGCTTATATCCTAAGGAAATAAGCTCTTCTATCTTTTGATATGGATTATCATCAAGCTTACTTTCATCCTTATATCCTTCAACTATTAAAACTATTTCTCCCTTTATTGAATCTATTTCTAATAATTCTTTAATAGTGCCCCTAATATATTCTTCAAATGTTTTAGTTAATTCTCTTGCGATAACTATATTTCTATTACCAAAAACTTCTAACATATCATTAAGAGTTTCCATAATTCTATGAGGAGCCTCATAAAAAATAATAGTATGATTAATATATTTTAATTCATTTAATTCCTTAATTCTTTTAGTTTTTTTACTATCTAAAAATCCATAAAAGGTATAAGGCATAGGAGCTAGTCCTGATGCAATTAAAGCACTAATACCAGCTGATGCTCCTGGAATAGTTGAAATTCTTAAACCCAATTTACTTGCTTTTTCAACTATTTTATAGCCTGGGTCTGATATAATAGGTAATCCAGCATCAGAAATAATAGCTATATTTAATCCCTTTTCTATTTCTTCAACAACACTATCAGTTTTAATATCTTGATTATATTCATGATAGCTTTCAAGTGGTGTTGTTATATTATAATGCTTTAAAAGAACAATTGAATTTCTAGTATCCTCTGCATAGATCTTATCAACGCTTTTTAATATTTCAATAGCGCGAAATGAAAAATCACTCAAATTACCAATTGGAGTAGCTACTAAATACAATATGCCCTTTTCATTTGTAAAGCTTCTAGTACGCATTAGTTTTTAATGATTCTAATAGCCTTTTCTCTTAAATCACGTTCAGCATAAACAATAGAAATTAATTCTCTACGCTTTTCTGCAGTGATTTCAAATGCCTTTTGAATCTTTTCTAAGAATAAAAGCTCAGATGTATTATATAAATCATCTTGCATTGAAATAGAAACTAAATTTAAATATACGATATTTCTTACAACCTGATTAGAACCTACAAAGAATTTTACTGTATTTTCTGCAGTATCAGTTAAACGGAAAGAATATTCATCCTTAACATCCTCTAATTCGGCTAACATTTTGTTTAAAATGCGTTTTTCTGCATCAGTTGGATCTCCATCTATATCCACCATATAGATAGCTAAATCCAAGAATTTAAGCATTTCCTTTTTGTTTAATAAACTTAATAACATATAAATTATTCCTCCTCGAAATTATATATTTTTAAGACTTCATCAGTCCATTTATTATCATTATTATAAACATAAAGTGGAGATAAAATACGTAATCCATTTTCATTTCCATCTTTAATTCCTTCAATTAATATATTATTACATTCACTATTAATTTTAGGATAAACAAGTCTTAATCTTTTAGGATAAATTCGATATTTCTTCATTAATTCTAGTATTTCTATTAATCTATCAGGTCTATGTACCATTGCAAATCTACCTTTAGATTTTAATAAATTAGAAGCTTCAATAATAATATCTTCAAGAGTAGCTAATATTTCATGTCTAGCTATAGCCTTTGAATCCTTAGGATTAATATTATGACTACCAACCTTAAAATAAGGTGGATTACAAGTTACTAAATCATATTCATTAAATCCTATCTTTTTATTAATATCCTTTAAATTATCATTAATCATTTCAATTTGATTATCTAAATTATTTATTTTAATAGAATCTAAAGCTAAATTATAGGAATGTTCTTGTACTTCTATTCCTATTATTTTAGCTTTAGTTCTTAAAGATAAATATAAAGGAATAGGTGCATTACCAGAACATAAATCAACTATTTTATTAGTTCTATATCCAATTGTTGCAAAACTAGCTAATAGCATAGAATCAAGTGAAAAACTAAAATAATCAGGATCCTGATATATTTTTAATAAAGGTCTACCTAATAGTTCATTACATACTATCATTATCGTCCTCTAATTCTTTTTTCTTATCCATTGATTTAGTAAATTTTACTTCATCAAGCTTATAATAACCAAATTTATTATCTTCATTAAGATATTTTACCTTAATATTTTTATTTAATACATCACAAGATAATACTTTTGCAGGACCATCTGGAGCTTCAACTATATCTCCTGTATCAGGAGCATGCTTTCGTAATTCTTTATAGGTTTCATTTTCATAATTAATACAACATAATAATTTTCCACAATTACCACTTATTTTTACTGGATTAAGTGATAAATTTTGATTTTTTGCCATCTTAACAGAAACATTATCAAATTCAGTAATAAAGGTTTGGCAGCATACAATTAAACCACAAGGTCCAATTCCACCAAATACCTTAGCTCCATCACGAGACCCAACCTGGCGTAATTCTATACGGGTATGATATTCTTCTGCTAAATCCTTAACTAAATCTCTAAAATCTACTCTACCCTCAGACTCAAAATAAATAATTAATTTTGAACAATCTAAAGTATATTCTGCTTCTAATACCTTTAATTCTAAATTATGTTTTTTTGAGAATTCTTTAGTTTTCTTAAGAATTTCAGGTTCTTTTAATTTATTATCATTATATTTTTTTAAATCTTCTTGTGTTGCGATTCTAACAACATCTTTTAATTCAGAAGTTAAATCTTCAAGTTTTAAATCAAAGATTTCACCAACACAATAACCCAACTCAAGGCCTCTTATTGTATTAACTACTACTGCAGTTCCTTGTTCTAATTTTAAACCAGCAGTACCAAAATAATATCTTTTACCTAGGGTTTTAAATTGTACTTTTATAGCCTTCATAATTACACCAGCCTAAATAAAATTTACAATCAGCTCATGAAAAATATTTTTAGCTGATACATTATATTTAAGTTTGTCAAATAAGCTTAATACAAACTCAAGCTTATTATTTAAACAATCTTTATTCTTTTTACTATATAGTTTAATTTTATCATATAAAGGATTCAAAATCAAATTTTCATTAGATTTTTCGACTAAATTTGAATCCTCTAAAAATTGAATTAACCAAGAGAGTAAAGTTTTTAATTCATTACTATCAGAATAAAAAACTACATTATTTGCAAAAAATAATACTGCATCTTGAGGTTTATCTATAGAAATAAAATTTAAAAATAATTCTTTTCTTTTTAAATAATTTGTATCCTGAATCATTAATCCAGCATCTTCAACATTATTTGTTAATATTGATGCTAAAATAGCATCTAATAAATCTATTCCTTCTTCATTAAGCATATTCGCTCTTAATGAAATAGGAATAGAATCAAAATGAACTAATTCACATCTTGAAATGATTGTAGATACTACATTTGATAAATCAGTAGCTAAAAATATTCCTATTGTAGGACTTTGATTTTCAGGATCCTCTATAAACTTTAAAAGTGAATTTTGAGCGGCAGCTGATGCCGTATCTATTCCGTCAACAATATAAACTCTAGTACCATCTACTAATGAGGTTTTAGAAAATTCATCCTGAAGTGCCATTATTTGTTCTTTAGATATCATTGTTTTATTAGAATCAATGCCTATATAATCAATATTCATATGATTGTTATTTAAAATATTTTTACAGGTATTACATTCTAAGCATCCACCATTAGGGCAATATAAAATTGTAGCTAATGCATAAGCTAACTCTTTTTTTCCAGTGCCCTTTTCTCCATAGAATAAGTATGCATGAGATAATCTATGATTATTATTAGCCTTTTTAAGCATATTAAATATATTATTTTGACTTAATATAGCTCTTTTAACATTCATAGAAAACCTCCTATTTTAAATAATTTCTAATAGTATTTAAACAATCCTTTATTACCTTATCTAATTCTTGATTTCCATCAATTCTAACAATTCTATCAGGATACATTTTTAATACCTCTTGATATCCCTTATATACTCTTTCATGGAAATCCTTTTTTTCTAAATCTAATCTATCTGTTTTATCTCTTCCTGATAATCTTTTTAATGCTACATCAGGTGTAACATCAATAAATAAGGTTAATCCTGGTAGATAGTCTAAAGCAAATGAATTAGCTTTTAATACCATATCCATTCCTAATCCTCTAGCATAGCCTTGATATGCAAGTGATGAATCTAAAAATCTATCACATAATACTATTTTTCCATCTTTTATAGCTGGAATAACCTTTTGTGATAGATGCTGCATTCTACTTGCTGCATATAGTAATGCCTCACATTCTCCAGTCATATCAGTATTATTTATATCTAAGATAATATCTCTTATTTTTTCAGATATTGCAATGCCACCAGGTTCTCTTGTTGTAATATATGAAATATTATCTTTTTCAAACTCTTTTATTATTTCGTTAATAATAGTTGTTTTTCCACTACATTCTCCACCCTCAAAGGTGATAAAGTTTTTCATATTCATAAAATACTCCTAAATTAATATAGTTATATTTTACTAACAAATATTACTTATTTCAAGACAATGAAGAAAAAACATTACATTTAATAATAATAATAAAAACTCTAGCATTAAGCTAAAGCTCATATTATTATTTAAATATATGTCCAAGCATTGTAGTTTTAGATTCAATATTATTTACTGGAATATAATTCTTTATTTCCTTTATGGCTCCTTTAGGTAGCCAAGGATTGAAATGATTAAATATAACAGTAATATTTTTTGTTGATAATTTTTCTTTATAAAAATCTACAAAGCCTCTAATTGGTGATGCCATTTTAAATACCCATATTGGTGTAACAATTATTATATTTTTATATTTATCTAAATTTATATTTTTCTCATTAATATCCATTTTCCAATTATGCATGCCGAATCTACCACACCACCAAAATCCTAAATCACCTTCTGTTCTTTCATTTGTTGTAATTTCTAATATTTCAGATTCTAATTCATTAGCTTTTTGATAAGCTATTTTTTTAGTGTATTTTTTTTTTGAAAAATATACTACTAAGGTATCACTTTCAGTTTTTATATTACAATAATCTTCTTTATTAAAAATAAAATATTCTTGATTAAAAGAAACTAGTGTGCGGCTCAGTCTCATCAAAACGAGAGCTTTGTTTTAATTCATTGATTTTTTTCATTATAGCAGATTGAGAATTATCATCTATATCATAAATATCTCTTAATAAGCTATCTAACTCATTATACAAATCCAAAAATTCTTGATTATTCATTTTATCACTCCATATAAATAACATAGATTTATTATATCATTATTTAAAAATTATTATAAAAAATTTATTATTTTATTGCAAAAAAAGAACTAATATTTTCTATTAGTTCCTTAAAATACTATTTTACTTCTAAAATTTCTTTTACCTCATCAATTGATAAATTAACTGCTTTTGCTATTATATCAAGCGATAATCCCATTTGGTAAAGATTAAAAATTACCTCTTTCTTATTTTGAGTAATACCTTGTTCAAGTCCTTCTTCTTTAGCACTTTTAATGGCAGTAGTATAATCTAATTCACTTTTTAAAGTATTTAAGGCTATAGTAAAGGCCTCTTTTGATCTTAAATAATCATCCATTTTA
>JBGVLG010000175.1:0-5590 GCA_045124155.1 Anaeroplasma sp. | reverse complement strand
CCTTAACACCTTTAGAATTAGGAGCACGATAAGATTCAACCAATCTAAGATATGATGTTCCATTGTTGGTACATTTTTCAATATACATAAAAATCACCGCCATATTATAGTATATACCTACATAAATATTATAACATAAACCGACAATAAATGCAACAAAAAACAGCTAATTATATATAAAATATATAAACTAGCTGTAAACTATGTTATTATTGAATTAAAGAAGTGGCAAACTCGGGTAATAAAAACGCTTGTTAGATTTATTTGACTATTATTTAATTAAGTGTTAAAATTATTCTGTATAAGATTGCACATTCACAATTAGTGCAGATGGAGGTAAAATATTGTGGAAAATGTAAAGGCATTACCTGCTATTAATGTAGCAAATAAGAAAAAAGATATGAAAGTTAAGGTTATGCAATTTGGTGAAGGAAATTTCCTTCGTGCATTTGTTGATTGGATTATTAATTCAATGAACAAGGCTAATGTCTTCGATGGAGGAGTAGTAGTTGTACAACCTATGCCATTTGGTCGTTGTAAGGAATTAAATGAGGCTGATGGTTTATATACATTATATTTACAAGGCTTACAAAATGGTAAGGCAGTAAGAGAACATGAGGTTATTAACTGCTTACAGGATTTTATTAATCCATTTGATGAATATGATAAGTATTTATCTTATGCATTAAGCGATGATTTAGAATTTGTTATTTCTAATACTACTGAGGCTGGTATCACTTTTGATCCTAATGATACTGATTTTAGTAAGTGTCCAACAAGCTATCCAGGAAAGCTTTTAGCATTCTTAGAAAAGAGATATTTAGCTCATAAGAAGGGATTATATATTATTCCTTGTGAATTAATTGATCATAATGGAGCTACATTAAAGGAAACTTTAGTTAAATTAGCTAAGCATAGAAATATGGACCCTGAATTTGTTAAGTGGGTTGAAACTGAAAATAAGTATTATAACACTTTAGTTGATAGAATTGTTCCAGGTTATCCTAGAAATGATGCAGAAGCATTCCAATTAGATTTAGGCTATCAAGATCAAAATATGGTTGTTGGTGAAATCTTCCATTTATGGTGTATTGATGCTCAATCAGTTTCATGTCCTGAATGTGCTAAGAAAAATCTAGAGGAATTAAAATCTAAATTCCCATGTGATAAGGCTGGATTAAATGTATTATTTGTTGATTCAATTGTTCCTTATAAGCAAAGAAAGGTTAAGATTTTAAATGGTAGCCATACTACATTAGTACCAGTTTCTTATTTATCTGGTATTGATACAGTTCGTGAAACTATTGAGGATGCTGAATTAGGTAAGTTTGTAAGAGAATTTATCTTTGATGAGGTTATTCCTACAATTGATATTCCTCATGATCAAATGGTTGCATATTCTAATTCAGTATTAGAAAGATATATGAATCCATATGTTCGTCATGAATTAATGAGTATTGCATTAAATTCTTGTTCAAAATATAAAGAAAGAGTATTACCTACAGTATTACAAAATCTTGAAAAGGGTGTTATGCCTAAGCATGCATTATTCTCTTTAGCTGCATTAATGACATTCTATAAGGGTGTTCGTCCTATTTGCGATAATCAAGCTATCGCATTAAATGATGACCCTAAGCATATTGAAAACTTTAAGAATTTATGGAATGAATATGATGGTACTAAGGAAGGTGCTCGTAAGCTTGTTTCTACTGTTTTAGGCTGGAGCGCTCATTGGGGTAAGGATTTAAATACTATTCCAGGTGTGACTGATTTTGTTACTGAGTCTTTATATCTTCAACAAACAATGACTATGAGAGAAGCTATTAAGGCTATCGTTAAATAATAGGTGGTTAAATGAAAGATTATATTATCATTAATGAATTTGATAATGTTGCTGTATGCTTAAGACCTCATACTAAGGGTGAGGTTGTTGAGGGAGTAACATTATTAGATGATATTCCTCAGGCTCATAAGGTTGCTTTAAAGGATATTAAAGCAGGTGAGGATGTAATTAAGTATGGCAATCCTATTGGACATGCAACAAAAGATATAAAAAAAGGTGAACATGTTCATACTCATAATGTTGCAACTAATCTTGATGATGTTATTTCTTATGAATATAAGCCTAATTATCCAGAGGTTTTAGGCTATAAGTCTGATAGAACTGTAGAGGTTTATGAGCGTTCTACAGGTGAATACGGTATTAGAAATGAGCTTTGGATTATTCAAACTGTTGGCTGTGTTTCTGGTATGGCTAATAAAATAATTGAAGAATTTAAAGCTAAATATGATACTACAGGAATTGATGGTGTTTATACCTTCCAACATCCATTTGGTTGTTCACAAATGGGTGGTGATTTAGTATTAACTCGTACTTTATTACAAGACATGGTAAAGCATCCAAATGCTGGTGGTGTTTTAGTATTAGGTCTTGGATGTGAGGAGAACCTTGTTTCTACATTTAAGGATACTTTAGGAGCTTATGATGAGTCTCGTACTAGATTCTTAGTTTCTCAAGAGGTTGAAGATGAGGTTTCTGTTGGAGTTGAGCTATTAAAGGAATTATATGATCAAATGAAAAATGATAAGAGAGTTACTAAGCCTCTTTCAGTTTTAAGAATTGGTCTAAAATGTGGTGGTTCTGATGGTATGTCAGGTATTACTGCTAATCCATTATTAGGAAGATTTTCTGATTTCTTATCCATTAATGATGCAGCAACTGTATTAGGTGAAGTGCCTGAAATGTTTGGTGCTGAAAAGCTATTAATGGCTCGTGCTAAGGATGAAGAAACATTTAATAAGATTGTTAAGCTAATTAATGATTTTAAGGTTTATTTCCAAAATCATCATCAAGTTATTTATGATAATCCATCTCCAGGTAATAAGGCTGGTGGTATCACAACACTTGAGGATAAATCATTAGGTTGTACTCAAAAGGGTGGAGCATCAAAGGTAAATGATGTTTTAGCTATGGGTGATAGAATTAATTCTAAGGGATTAAATTTATTATGTACTCCAGGTAATGATTTATGTGCGGTTACTACTCTTGCTTGTAGTGGCTGTCAAATGGTATTATTTACTACTGGACGTGGTACTCCATTTGGTGGATTTGTACCTACTGTTAAGGTAGCAACAAATACTCAAATGGCTACTAAAAAGAGTAATTGGATTGATTTTAATGCTGGTGATTTAGTTGATAAGCTTGATATGAATCAATTACTTGAAAATTTCATTGATTTAATTTGTGATATTGCATCAGGTAAAAAGCAAACTAAGAATGAAATTAATAACTTTAGAGAGATTTCCATTTTCAAGGATGGAGTAGTATTATAATAAAATATAGAAGAGGTATATAAGTTATGAAAGAATTTATGGATGACGATTTCTTATTAACAACAGAAACCGCAAAGAAGCTATATCATGAGCATGCAAAAAAGATGCCTATTATTGATTATCATTGTCACTTACAGCCAAAAGAAATTTATGAGGATAAGAAATTCCGTAATTTAGCTGAGGCTTGGTTAGGTGCTGGTGATCGTTATGGAGATCATTATAAGTGGAGAAGCCTTCGTGCTAGAGGCTATGAAGAGGATAGTATTTCTGGTCCAGATGATGACTATAAGAAATATATGCAATTCGTTGAATCTATGCCTTATTTTGTAGGAAATCCATTATATCATTGGTCTCATCTAGAAATGAGAAGATATTTTGACATTTATGATATCATTAATAAAGAAAATGCTGATAAGATTTGGAATGAAGCTAATAAGAAGCTAGAAACTCTTACTGCAAGAGAAATGATGTATAAATTTAAGGTTGATACTGTTTGTACTACTGATGATCCTGTTGATTCATTAGAGTGGCATAAAAAGATGAATGCAGATAGTACTTTAAAGGTACATGTTCGTCCTGCATTCCGTCCTGATAAGGCTATTAATGTTGAATTATCTTGGTTTGAATCTTGGGTTAATCAATTAGCTTCTGTTGTTGGCTATAAGATTGAATCATTAAATGATTTATGTAAGGCCTTATCTGAAAGAATTGATTTCTTCCATGAAATGGGTTCTCGTTTATCAGATCACGCACTTGATGTTGTTCATTACACACCAGCTACTTATGAAGAAGCTAATAAGGTATTCTTAAAGGGTATGAATCATGAGCCTATTTCTTCTTTAGAAGAGGATATTTATAAGGGCTATATATTAGTATTCTTAGGTAAGGAATATAATAAGCGTGGATGGGTTCAACAATATCATATTGGAGCTTTACGTAATAACTCTAAATCTATGTTAAAGAAAATTGGACCAGATACTGGCTTTGATGCAATTGAAGACCAAAATTATATGGAAAAATTATCTCAATTATTAGGTGCATTAGATGAAACTGATGAATTACCTAAGACTATTTTATATTGCTTAAATCCAAGAGATAATTATGCTTTAACAGTATTATCTGGATGCTTCCAAAAGGAAGGAATTAAGGGTAGAGTTCAAGTTGGTACTGCTTGGTGGTTCTTAGATCAACAAGATGGTATGAGACAAAATCTTGAAACATTAATGCAGGTTGGTCTTGTTGCTCAATCTGTTGGTATGTTAACAGATTCTCGTAGCTTCTTAGCTTATCCAAGACATGAATATTATAGACGTATTTTATGCCAAATGCTTGGTAATTTAGTTGAATCTGGACAATATCCTGCTTCTGAATTAGAAACATTAGGTCAAATTGTTGAGGATGTTTGTTATAATAACGCAAAGGAATTCTTTGGATTCTAATAATTATTTAGATAATTAAGATGGGATTACTAATCTAATCTCATCTTTTTTTTAGAAAAATTTATGATTATTTAATTTCAGTTGTCCACAGAATGTAGATAACTGAAATTAATAGCTAAGGTTGGCAAAGGATATTATTAATATACATACATAATTTTTTATGATAAAATATTAAGTATCAGAGATAATAGAAAGGATTTTTTATGAAAAAAACAAGAATTGTTGATATAGCAGTTATAATTATAATAGCTTTATCCATAATATTTTTAGGAATATTTAGTATATTATGGAGCTTAAATCAAGCATTCTATCAAATGACATTATATTTTGTTATGGGATTTGGTATTATTGGACTTTTAGGAGTCATGATTAAGCTATTTATTGATAAAAAATATGAATTTAACACCTATAAGCTAGCCTTTATGGCATCTCTTACTGTTATTGCAATATTTTGTCATTATTTTATAAAATATGTTAATTATTATGAAACTCTTCCTTATATTTATTGGATTATTTTAATAGTATTAAATATAATTGCTAAAATTATTTGTTTTTTTCTTAATAAGAGAGCTATTAAGAATAATAGGGATAAGAAAGGACCAAAATTTATTCCTAATGTAAGAAAATAAGCTTTTTATCTTTTTTTAATAGCTTCAATCCCTACTTATGGGTGGGGATTTTTTGTAGTGTGCCGGGCATGGCACTAATCTTACTGGTGAAAGTCCAGTCACGGGTATTTACCGCCAAGTGTAGCAAACCCCAAGCCGTTAACAGTAATGTTATGGGTGAAGGAAGGGGCTAGCAAAGTTCTCGAGCCT
>JBGVLG010000174.1:0-7366 GCA_045124155.1 Anaeroplasma sp. | reverse complement strand
AATATAAGAAATAATATATGAAAAATAATATTATAAAACATCTATCCTAGTCAAAAAAAAAATCCTAATGCCTAGGATTTTTCCTGTTATATATGGTAAATTAGGAAGTTACATACAATTTCCTAAGCGATAAAAAAAGAGATATGTATTGTTATACATATCTCAAAAAACAAGTAAATTAAATTACTTAGGTTGCTTACCAATATAAGCTAAGATACCACCATCAACATATAAAATATGTCCATTTACAGCATTAGATGCATCAGATGCAAGGAATACTGCTGGTCCTGCAAGCTCTTCTGGGTCTAACCAACGTCCAGCTGGAGTCTTAGCAACAATGAATGAATCAAATGGATGACGAGATCCATCTGGTTGTCTTTCACGTAATGGAGCAGTTTGAGGTGTTGCGATGTAACCAGGTCCTATACCATTACATTGAATATTAAACTCACCATATTCAGAACAAATATTACGAGTTAACATCTTTAAACCACCCTTAGCAGCTGCATAAGCAGAAACTGTCTCACGACCTAGTTCTGACATCATAGAACAAATATTAATAATCTTTCCATGACCCTTCTTAATCATACTAGGAATTACTGCCTTTGAAACAATGAATGGTCCATTTAAGTCAATATCAATTACTTGACGGAATTGAGCAGCAGTCATTTCAATCATTGGGATTCTCTTAATAATACCAGCATTATTAACTAGAATATCAATAACTCCAACTTCCTTCTCAATAGTTTGAACCATAGCATTAACACCATCTTCATCAGTTACATCACAAACATAACCATGAGCTTTAATACCATGCTCAGTATAAGCAGCAAGACCCTTATTTACTAAGTCTTGATTAATATCGTTAAAAACGATAGTAGCACCAGCTTCAGCTAAGCCTAACGCAATATTGAAGCCGATTCCGTATGAAGCACCTGTAACTAGAGCAACCTTGCCGTCTAGTCTGAAATCTTCCATTTTCATTTTATTATTTTCCTCCTATATTATCTTAAATCAGTTGTCTTGATATTATCCATATCATCAAACTCTTGATTTTCACCGCACATAGCCCAAATGAAATTATAGTTAGATGTACCAATACCTGAATGAATACTCCAGCTTGGAGAAATAACTAATTGTTCATTTTGCATAACGATATGTCTTGTTTCCTGTGGTTGTCCCATCATATGGAAAACAACATTATTATCAGGAATATTAAAATAGAAATAAACTTCCATTCTTCTTTCGTGTGTATGGCTTGGCATTGTATTCCAACCACTTCCTTCAGCAAGTTCTGTCATACCCATAGCTAGTTGACAGCTTTGACATACATCTGGATGAATATATTGATTAATAACACGCTTATTTAAAGTCTTTGCTTCTCCACAAGGACGATGATTAGCCTTTTCAAAATCAATATAGTAAGTTGGATATGTCTTATGTGCTGGACAAGAAGAAATATAGAATTTAGCAGGATTTTTTGGATCAACAGATTCAAATACTACTTCCTTTGTCCCCATTCCTACATACATTCCATCTTTTGGCTTGATATTATATACTACACCATCAAGTGTAACCTTACCAGCTCCACCAATATTAATTATTCCTAGTTCACGACGCTCTAAGAAATAATTTGCACGTAGTTCATCACTAGTTTCTAAAGGTAATGGCTTTGTAACAGGCATAACACCACCTGAAACAATACGATCCTGATGAGAATATACTAATAATATATCATCAGCCTCAAATACCTTTTCCATTAAATAATGCTTACGTAGTTCTAGAGTTGTATAATGCTTTGAATCATCTGGATGATTTGCATATCTTACTTGTAGTTTCATTTTAATCTCCTTTATTTATTTAAATTTATTATTAATTATTAGTCAATTTTAAAATAATATCAATATTCTAAATTTAATATAGTTGAGCATTTATTAATATTAAAAATAATAGGTAAAATTATTTCGATATTATCTGTTCTAAAGCATAACACGCAAATAATTAATTTACATATTATTAAAATAGAAATAAATATTTTTATGTATCCATAATTATATTAATTAGCTATAAAACATTTTTATATTCTTTTTTTATATTATTCATATGTAATCTCTAAAATTGAATTAACAATCTATTATACTCAAAAAATCCTATAATCATCAGGTTGTTCGTAGCCAAGCTACATTGCATCGTTTAAAGAGTCGGTCTCTATCCCATCAGATTATTTTCATTTATTTTCTAATAGAGAGAATACTAACCCTAAATAATATAAATACTAAAATTTTATAATATTTAAGCTAATAGAATATGCAGCTAAATATTAAATTCTAAATATTTCTAAATATTTTAATTATTGAAGGCTTAAATAATAGTTATATTTAAGCCATCTAATAACCAAAATAAATTTTTAACAAGAAATGGTTTAAAATAAATATCTATATTAATATAAATAAATTCTACCAAATGCTCAAATAATTAACGTTGAACACGTCCGTTAGCATTACCACCAGCAAGTGATTCTACCTCACTAGCAGAAACTAAATTGAAGTCACCATTAATAGTGTGCTTTAATGCAGATGCTGCAACAGCGAACTCTAATGCTTCACCTTGGTTTGCCTTAGTTAATAAACCATGGATAACACCACCAGAGAATGAATCTCCACCACCGATACGGTCGATAATTGGGTTGATGTCATAATGCTTAGATTCATAGAATTCCTTACCATTATAAATTAATGCCTTCCAACCATTGTGAGTAGCTGAATAAGATTCACGTAATGTAGAAATAACATACTTAAATCCGAAAGTTTCAGCCATTTGCTTAAAGATACCCTTATATCCTTCAGCACCAGTATTACCAGCTTCAACATCTGCCTCTGGCTTAAATCCTAAGCAAAGCTCAGCATCCTCTTCATTACCGATACATACATCAACATATTCCATTAAAGGTCTCATAATAGAAATAGCCTTTTCAGAAGTCCAAAGCTTCTTACGGAAGTTAAGGTCTACAGAAACTGTAACACCATGACGCTTTGCAGCCTCACAAGCAAGCTTAGTTAATACTGCAGCCTTATCAGAAATAGCTGGAGTAATTCCAGACCAGTGGAACCAATCAGCACCTTCCATAATTGCATCGAAATCGAAATCCTCAGGGTTTGCCTCAGCAATTGAAGAACCAGCACGGTCATAAATAACCTTTGAAGGTCTCATTGAAGCACCAGTTTCAGCATAATAAATACCAACACGATCACCACCACGAGCGATATATTGAGTATTAACACCATATCTTCTTAATGAATTTACAGCAGCTTGACCAATTTCATGAGTAGGAAGCTTAGTAACAAAATATGCATCATGACCATAGTTAGCACATGAAACTGCAACGTTTGCTTCTCCTCCACCATAAATTACATCAAAAGATTCTGATTGAACGAAACGCTTATTTCCTTCTGGTGATAATCTTAGCATAATTTCGCCCATTGTAACAATTTTTGCCATTTTAATTTTCTCCTCTGTTTTTTAAATTTTTACTTTTACTACAGCCTTTTCAACTAATTCATCATTAGCCTTATACTTTGCAAGATGTACATCCTCTGTATATACTAACGCAAAGCCTTCCTCTAATGTAAAGAATACAGCACCCTTAGGGTCGTAGTTATATTTAGTAACATCCTTTTCAGGATTGTAAGGTGTAGTCACCTTTAAATCAGGGTTAGTAATATGAGTATAACCTATTACCTCTTGTCCCTTTAATACGATTTGAATATCAATATAATTTTCATGATTTTCAAAAAAACACTTTTCAAGCGGATTTGCAACGTAAGTACTACGATTAATAAATACGTTTTTTCCATCTACCTCAGTTTTTCCTTGAGGTAAAGCTAATAAATCATGAGTCAAAATATAATCGATAGCAGTATCGATATTTTTTGATATTCCCTTATAGCGATATAAATCGCTTAATTTTCCAACTATCATGTTTTCTCCTACCTTACTACTTCTGCGCTACCATTAGCCGCCATAAAGTTTTCAATATCCTCACAAGACATTGTTGATGCATCACCATAAATTGTATGCTTTAAAACAGATGTATTTAAACCATAGCGAACTGCATAGGCTGGGTTATTATAATCCTTTAACAAGCCATGAATAACACCAGATGCGAATGCATCACCACCACCTATTCTATCATAAATATTGAAACGAATAGGTTCAGTAAGCTCCCAAGATAATTCATCATCACGTAGTTTAAAATAATAACCAGCTAATGAATTATCAGTTGCAGTATAGACTACTCTATCTGTACCGAAAATATAATGAAGGTTATATTTCTTAATCATCTTAGGGAATACATTACGACGCTTTTCAGATAATGTTAAATTCTCCATTCCCTCATCTAAAGGAATTTCAAGTATTGTATTTGCATCATAGAAGCTTGCAAAAACAATGTCAACATATTCCATAAATTCTTTATATACAGGACGAGCTTCCTCAATTGTCCATAGCTTAGAACGATAATTGAAGTCGAAGCTAATAGGCACATTATGCTTCTTTGCTTCTTTTACTGCCCTTAATGCTACCTGACGAACTCTATCACCTAATGCTAAAGTAATTCCTGACAAATGGAACCATGTAGCACCTGTAAATATTTCTTCCCAATCGAATTCATCTTCCTGAATACGAGTAATAGCCGAATGCTTACGGTTATAAATTACCTTTGATGGACGACCACCAAAGCCTGTCTCTAAAAAGTAAATACCAATTGTTGTAGATCCTCTAACAACATAGCGAGTATCAACTCCATGAGATAATAGATGGGTAATAGCTCCATCTCCTAATTGATTTGGAGGTAGCTTAGACATGAAATATGTTTTATGTCCCATATGCGCTAATGCTACAGCAACATTAGCCTCTCCTCCACCATAGTTTACCATGAATGAGTGAGTTTGATTTATTGTAGCATAATCTGGAGTAGATAATCGTAGCATTATTTCTCCAAATGTTATAATCTTTTCTTCATTCTTCATAATAAAAGCTCTATCTATAAATTATTTCTTTAAAGCAGCCTTTGCTTCTTGGAACTTAGCTACAAATTGTCTAGCTGTTTCAGTAACTAACTCATAGTCTCCAGTCTTAGCTCCCTTAGTTAAAGATGAACCAGCAGAAACTGCAACTACACCAGCCTTAACCCAATCAGCAACATTTCCAAGATCAACACCACCTGATGGCATTAAATTAGCATAAGGAAGTGGTCCCTTTACATCCTTAATGAAGTTAGGTCCTAAAATATCACCAGGGAATACCTTAATAACATCACAGCCATAGTCTAAAGCCATTTTTACCTCTCTTACGGTTTGAGTTCCTGGAACATATGGAACTTGATATCTGTTACATAGCTTAGCAACTTCCTCATCAAAGCATGGAGAAACAATAAACTTTGCTCCATTTAAGATTGCATCACGTGCAGTTTCAGTATCAAGTACTGTACCAGCACCAATACAAACTGACTTATCGTTTTGATAAGCTTGTGCTAGATTAGAGATGATAGCACCAGCCCCTGGTACTGTATATGTTACCTCAATAGATGTAACACCACCCTTAATACATGCTTCAGAAATTTTTAATCCCTTTTCAGTATTTTCTGCTCTTACTACAGCAACAACACCAGTTGAAGCAATTTGATTTAATACATCAAACTTTTTCATATTTATACCTCTTTCTTTAGTCTAATTTCAATATATGAAATTGTTCACATCTATTATAAATTGATTTATAAAGTTTGTCAATGAAACGCTTTCCTTCACATTAACTTTTTTTATATAATTTTACTAAATTTTTGAATATTTTTTATTGTAAATATTTAGAAATCAAGTATAATTCATTAGGGTGAGAAAAAATGAGCTTATATTTTGTCTTAGGAATTTCAATTCTATCAATTTTAGGAATGTTTATTTGTATATTAAAATATCCAGCATTAAGGATTAAAGGAATTACAATTGATACCTTTTATCTCCCAATTTTATTTGGAGCAATTCTTCTTTTATGTATACCTCTATTCAATAAGGAAGTATTATGGAATATTTTATTTTCGAATTCATCATTAAACCCTTTAAAAATTTTAGTCTTATTTATTTGTGTTTCAATTTTATCTATTTCACTAGATGAAGCAGGTTTCTTTAGATATATTGCGACTATATTTATAAACAAATACAATAAGAGCCAGTTTATGTTATTTATTGTATTATATTTACTTATTTCAGTACTAACTATATTTACATCTAATGATATTGTAATATTAACATTTACTCCATTTATCTTATATTTTTCAAAAAAAGGACATATCAATCCTATACCCTATTTAGTTATGGAATTTGTTGCGGCAAATACTTATTCAATGATGCTTTCTATTGGTAATCCTACTAATATTTTTTTATCTACTGCATTTAATATTAGTTTTTTAGATTATTTTATTAATATGATTATTCCTACTATCTTTGCTGGAATATTTAGCTTTATCGCATTAATACTCTTATTTTATAAAGATTTAAAAAAAGAAATAACTATCTTTGATTTAGATAAGGCTAAAATTGAAAACAAATTATTATGTATAATTTCTGGCATTCATTTATTCTTATGTACTATTTTACTTGCGATAAGTAATTATATTTTTCTTGAAATGTGGTTAATATGCTTAATCTTTGCCTCTTCTTTATTATTATTCTTAATAGGTTATTCTATAAAAACAAAAAAATATAGATATCTAAAAGGAACAATACATAGAATACCTTATAGCTTAATACCTTTTGTTTTATCAATGTTTGTTATTATTATGGCATTAACTGATCAAGGATTATTCTCAATTATTAGAGGATGGTTTGATTTGATTGAAAATGATTATTTAAAATCTATTTCTTATTTATTTACTTCTACTATATCATGTAATATTATGAACAATATTCCAATGACCTTAGCATATAGTTCAATTTTAAATGGTACTACTAATTTAAGCTTAATATACTCAACAATAATAGGCTCTAATATTGGGGCAATATTGACACCTGTAGGTGCATTAGCTGGTATAATGTGGATTAGATTATTAAAGCTTAATGATATAAATTATAGTTTTAAAGATTTTATGAAAAATGGTTCCATAATATTATTATTTATCTTAATAGGTGAAGCAATAGCCCTTTTAATATAAAGGTACTGTATCCAAATTTAAGGTTTCAAAACAGTATAATTAAACCTATAAAACTTTATAAAACCTCCTAATTATAGTATAATTATGTGTACTATATAGGAGGTTTTTATATTTATGAAGTATTACTCAACAAAAAAGGTAACAGAAATATTAGGTGTAACAGCC
>JBGVLG010000173.1:0-57573 GCA_045124155.1 Anaeroplasma sp. | reverse complement strand
GTAGTGAAGCTAATAGCGTTGTATGTAAAACAACACTTAAGAATACAAAAAATTTAGCAATTTCAAAATATAAGGTTATTGAAGAATTAACAGAGTATCTAGAAAGAAAGTTAAATGAAAAATAATATTTTGAGTTTTTATCTGCGAAAATTCAAAAAGTCCATTGAGAGGGAGCTATAGTAAAAAACTCAAAAATATTTTTTTAAACATCAATAATAAATATGATAGACAATTGAATTCATTTATGTTGCAATAATTTAATAAATTTGATATAATAAAGTCGTAAAAATTGCAATATAATTGCAAAAAATAAGAAAGTAGAGGATTCTATGATTAAAAGAAATATCGAAATTATTATCGAAGATACAATAAAACACTATCCAATAACACTAGTTACTGGTCCAAGACAAATAGGTAAATCAACATTGTTATATAATTCATTTTTGAACAAAGGATACACTTATGTATCATTAGATGATTCATTAGAATATGCAATGGCAAAAGGCGATCCTAAGACATTTCTTGAACTTCATAGAGCCCCAATTATAATTGATGAAGCTCAAAAGGCTCCAGAATTATTCCCTGAACTTGAGAAAATAGTTAATGAATCCAGATTAAAAAAAGGAAATAAAGAAAGTAATGGATTGTATATTTTATCTGGATCTCAAAGACAAAAACTTTTAGATGAATCAAAAGAGTCTTTATCCGGTAGAGTTGCAATTCTTGACATGAGTAATTTATCATTATCCGAGATAAACAATAGAAATAATATTCCATTTAATGTTAATATAAGCTCTATATCATCTAGAATTAATGATTATTATATTGATGAAACTCAAGCGTTTAAGTATATAGTAAGAGGTTTTTTTCCTGTTTTATATGATGATTTAGGAATGAAATCTCAACTATTCTATTCATCATATTTAAGAACATATTTAGAAAAAGATTTAAGAGAATTAATAGCAATTAATGATGAGATTAAATTTATTAATTTCATGAAAATATTAGCATCAAATACAGCAGAGGAATTAGTATATGATAATTATTCTAAGCAAGTAGGAGTTGTAACTAATACTATAAAATCTTGGGTATCTGCTTTAGTAAAAACAGGTATAATATATCTTGTTGAACCGTACAATGAAGAATCTATTGTAAAAAGAGTGGTTAAAAGACCTAAAATGTATTTTTTTGATACTGGTTTAGCAGCATATTTATGTGGTGTAGATAGTTCTGAAACTTTACAAAGGAGTTTTTTAAAAGGAAGATTTTTTGAAACATTTATTTTTAATGAAATTAGAAAAAGCTATTTGAATAATGGAGAATTGCAGGAATTATTTTATTATCGAGATAGTGATCAAAATGAAATTGATTTCGTATTGATTAGAAATGGGATACTTTCCTGTATTGAAATTAAAACTGGACAGTCATTTAATGCAAGTAATACAAAAGGATTTAAAAAACTTAAAAATACTAAATTTGAAAAAGGAAAGAATGCCATTATTTGTACAGCCGATAAGATATCATTAATAAATGATGGTACATATATTCTCCCTGTAAGTTCAATATAAAAATGTAAAAAATATATTTTTGTAATCATGATATTCACTCACTTTTTTTGAGTTTTTATCTGCGAAAATTTGAAATCCATCGAGATGGAATCGCATATGGGTAATTTTAAGAAAAAAACGAAGTAATTATCCATGATAATTAACTATACAAGTTCATGAAAAGAAAACTCTATTTATCAAAATGCTCGACTTATATTTGCTAAGTTCAAAAAACTATATTGACATTCAAACAATTTTTGGCTAAAATAAAGTTGAACTTTATTTTTGAC
The DNA here is from genome assembly GCA_045124155.1 of Anaeroplasma sp. Classification (GTDB taxonomy): domain Bacteria; phylum Bacillota_I; class Bacilli_A; order Acholeplasmatales; family Anaeroplasmataceae; genus Anaeroplasma. Next base: position 55,736 of record JBGVLG010000173.1, on the reverse strand, counting down.
AAAAACGAGGTGCTATCATGTATTCCATAAAAAGAAATATTGAGAGTATTTTAAAACAAAGAGCATCAACTAATAAAGCAATATTATTAACAGGACCTAGACAAGTAGGAAAATCAACATTAATTAATCATTTATTTAAAGATGTTAACAAAGTTACATTTGATGATGATTTATTGTTAGCACAAGCTACTGATGATCCTCAGATGTTTTTATATAATAATCCATGTCCTTTAATAATAGATGAGGTGCAAAAATGTCCAACAATATTTAATAGATTAAAGATAGTATTAGATAATACAGAAGAAATGTCGAACTTCTATTTAACAGGTTCACAAAAATTACAATTAATGGAAGGAATAAGTGAATCATTAGCTGGTAGAGTTTCTATTGTTGAACTTGATGGATTATCGATGAGAGAAATGTATAATATTTCTTTTAATAAGCATTTTGTTCCAACAAAAGAATACATAGATGAAAGAGAAAAATGCTTAATAGATTATAAATACATTTGGACCAAAATTCATAGAGGATTTTATCCTGAACTTTATAGTAATAAGAAAAAAGAGTGGGTGGATTTTTACCAATCATATGTAAAAACATATCTTGAAAGAGATGTAAATAAAATAATAAAAGCAAAAAATCATTTAACATTTGTGAAGTTTATGACTAGCGTTGCTGCAAGAACTGGACAAGTTTTAAATTACAAGACTATTTCAGCAGAGGTTGGTGTATCTGAGGTTACAGTTAAAGAATGGATATCTATTCTTGAAAAAAGCGGACTTGTTTATATTTTAAAACCATATACGCCTAGTGTATTATCTAGAGCAATAAAAAGTCCTAAATTATACTTTAGAGATACAGGACTAGCATGCTATTTAACAAGATGGCTAACACCTGAAACACTTAAAAATGGCGCAATGGCAGGCGCTATGTTTGAAACATTTGTAATCAATGAAATATTAAAATCATATTCAAATGAAGGATTAGATTATGACTTCAATGTTTTTTATTATAATGGTAAAGATAAAATAAAAAAGAATGTGGATGGTAAAGAAGTGGTAATTGATGGTGAGATAGATTTGATTATCTCAGAAAATGGTATATTATACCCAATAGAAATAAAGATGACTGCAAATCCTAAAGCAGATATGACGTCGGAATTTGATGTATTAGATAAAGTGAAAGAATCAAAAAGAGGAATGGGAGTTATCATATGTATGTATGATAAAAAAATATATCTTAGAGAAAATTTAGTAGTATTACCTATTAATTATTTGTAAATGGGCTCTATGGTAAATCATTAACTAATGAAATGAAGTCTAGAGTGGATTAAAAATTATATATGCTAATATAAAATGACATGATTGGATATATTAAAATAATGATATTAAATTGTAAACAATATTTTAATAGAGTATAAAAAATAATGCAATTAGATTAACTCTTATGAAATAATCATAGGAGTTTTTCTATTGTTCACCCACGAGGTAATCAGTTGAAAGGGGAAGAACAGCGAAAAACTCCTAAAACAACAATTTATTATTGAATATAAGAGAAAACTGGGGTTGATTTTTTAAAAAACAACATAAAAACTCGCTAGGAATTTATTAAAAAATAATTGTAAATATGCATCCTATTTATTAGCTTAAGGTTGAAAAAATAATAATAAAATAGTATAATTAGAGTTAATTTGTGGAGGAAAATATTATTATGAATATTAAGGAAAAAGTTTTAAAAGATGGTTATGTAATAGGGAATAATATTTTAAAGGTTGATTCATTTATTAATCATCAGGTTGATACTAAACTTATAGATGAATTAGGTGAATATTTTTCGAAAAAATTTACTGGAGTAACTAAAATATTAACTATAGAAACTAGTGGTATTGCCTTTGGAGTTGGCGTTGCAAGATATTATAATTATGTTCCATTAGTATTTGCAAAAAAAAGTAAATCAAAAATAGTAGATGAAAATAATTTATATACTACAGTTGTTGATTCTTTTACAAAGGGAACTTCTAATGTTGTTTCTGTAGATAGAAGATTCTTATCAGAAAATGATAAGGTATTAATAGTTGATGATTTTATGGCTGAAGGCAATGCTTCAATTGGTTTGATTGATTTATGTAAACAAGCTAATGCCGAGGTAGTAGGTGTTGCGATTGTTATTGAAAAAGGATTCCAAAATGGAAGAAAGAGACTTGAAGAGCTTGGAGTTCGTGTTGAGAGTGCTGTAATTGTCGATAGATTTGAAAATGGTGTCCCTATATTAAGATAAATAGAAATAAAAAAATTAGTAAATAGTGAATATTTATAAACAATTTGTCTTAAGTAATGTAAATATTATAACTTTTATGTAAAAAAAATGTAAATTTTTGAATTTTATTTATTTACAGTTTAATTATTTCGTTATATAATTAAGGATGTATTAAATAAATCATGAATAATAAAGAGGAGAGAAAAATGAAAAAAGTATTTGGTTTATTTGCATTAACAGCAACATGTGCTTTAGCAGCAGCAAGCTTAAGCTCTTGTGGTACAAGTAGTGATAAGATTGGTTTTATTTTCCTACATGATGAAAATTCATCATATGACAAGAACTTCATTGAGGCTGCAAAGGATGTATGTAATGAATTAAATGTAACATTTATGTCAAGAATCGGTGTTACAGAAGGAGACGATTGCTATACAGCAGCTGAAGAGCTTGTTAATCAAGGCTGTAAGGCAGTATTCGCTGACTCATTTGGCCATGAGCCATATTTAATTAAGGCAGCAAAGAAGTATCCTAATGTAGAATTCTGTCATGCAACTGGTACTCGTGCTCATACAGAAGGCTTAGATAATTATCATAATGCTTTCGCATCTATTTATCAAGGTAGATATGTAACAGGCGTTGCAGCTGGATTAAAGCTAAATGCAATGATTGAAGCTGGTGCAATTACAGCTGAACAAGCAGTAATGGGTTATGTTGGTGCTTTCCCTTATGCTGAGGTTGTTTCTGGTTATACTTCATTCTATTTAGGCGCTAAGAGTGTTTGTCCTTCAGTGACAATGAGTGTTCGTTATACTAATAGCTGGTATTCAATTGAAGGTGAAGCTTCTGCAGCTACAGCTTTAATTGATGAAGATAAGGCAGTTATTATTTCTCAACATGCTGATTCATTGGGTGCTCCTGGTGTATGTGAGGAAAAGGGTGTACCTAATGTATTCTATAATGGTACTAATGATAATTTAGATACTTATTTAATAGCTTCAAGAATTAATTGGAGACCATATTTCAGATATATGATTAATTCAACATTAAAGGGTGAAAAGATGAATTCTGATTGGTATGGAACAATTGAAAATGGTGCTGTAGAGGTATTAACTTTAAATGAAACTTTAGCTGCAAGTGGAACTAGAGCTGCTTTAGATAAGGTTATTAATGATCTAAAGGGTGGTTTAGTAGAAGTATTTGATACTGCAAATTTCACTGTAAAAGGAGAAAAAGTTACTTCATATGATGCTGATGTAAATGATGATCCAGCATTTGCTAAAGATACTCAAGTAATTGTAAATGGAATATTTAAGGAATCTACTTATCGTTCAGCTCCATACTTTGATATAAGAATTGATGGAATCACTGAAAAAGAATAATATAATAAATAAATTATAGTAAAATAATAATTAAGGCGGAGGGGCTCCTCCGCCTTATTAAAATTATGGAGGAACTACATGGAATATGCCTTAGAACTTAAAAATATAACTAAAACCTTTGGAAATTCAGTTATTGCGAATAACAATGTTAGTCTATCCTTAAAAAAAGGTGAAATACTGGCATTGCTTGGAGAAAATGGTTCTGGTAAAACCACATTAATGAATATGATTTCAGGTATTTATTATCCTGATTCTGGTACTATTTTTGTTAATGGTGAAGAAACAGTAATAAAGTCTCCTAAGGATGCCTTTCATGCAAAAATAGGAATGATTCATCAGCATTTTAAGCTTGTTGATTTATTTTCTGCAGTTGAGAATATTGCTTTAGGTTTAGAAAATAATAAAAGATTCAATTTGCGTTTCTTAGCTAAAGAGGTTAAAGAAATATCAGAACGCTATGGTTTTGAAATAGACCCTTATAAAAAAGTCTATAATATGAGTGTTTCTGAAAAGCAAACAGTAGAAATTATAAAGGTTTTATATAGAGGTGCAGATATTCTAATATTAGATGAACCAACTGCTGTATTAACTCCACAAGAGATTGAAAAACTATTTAAAATTCTTAAAACCATGAAAGAAGATGGAAAATCTATAATTATCATTACTCATAAGTTAAATGAGGTTATGGAAATTTCTGATAGAGTTTCAATAATGCGTAAGGGAGAATATGTTACTACTGTAGAAACTAAAGAGACCAACGAAAAGGAACTAGCTGATTTAATGGTTGGAAAGAAAATAGACCTTAAAATTGAAAGAACTCAAAGTTTATTAACCATACCTTTATTAGAAATAAGAGATTTAACAATATATAAAGATGATAATAGCTTAGCTATTGACAATATGTCATTTTATATTCGTGGTGGAGAAATATTAGGAGTTGCCGGAATTTCAGGTTGTGGGCAAAAGGAACTATGTGAGGCTATTGCGGGATTAAGACCAATAGCTAGTGGTCAAATAACTCATAAGGGAGAATCTATAATAAATTTATCTCCTAAAAAGATTATTGAAAAAGGAATTTCAATGAGCTTTATTCCTGAAGATAGATTAGGAATGGGACTTGCGGCATCATTTTCTATTACTGATAATATGATGATAAAAAATTATGGAGAATCTAAGGGGATATTTGTAGATAGAAAAAAAGCTCGAAATACTGCATTAAAGCTTGTTGAAAAACTTGATATTAAGACTCCATCAGTTGATATAGAGGTAAGTAAGCTATCAGGTGGTAATGTTCAAAAGGTATTAGTAGGACGTGAAATAGATTCTTCTCCTAATGTAATAATTACAGCTTATCCAGTAAGAGGACTAGATATTAATTCTTCATATGGTATTTATAATATATTAAATGAACAAAAAAAGAATGGTGTAGGTATTCTTTTTGTTGGTGAAGATTTAGATGTAATGCTAGAATTATGCGATAAAATAATGGTTATTTGTCATGGAAAAATGATGGGTGTTGTTAAAGCCCAAAATACTACAAAGGAAAAGCTTGGTTTAATGATGACTGGAGCTTTGAATCTTACAGAAGTACAAAGTGAACGAGAATGGGGTCATGCTAAAGATTCTCAACTAACAAAAGAAGAATGGAATGAATTGAATGGAGGTATAGCTAATAATGGAAGCAACAAAGAATAAAAGAATAGCTAAAGAGCCTATAATTCATATTGCTAAAAGAACTAATGTTACTTTTAAGCATTCTTTCTTATCTAGATTTATCGCAATAATTATTGCAATAATAATATCTGCGATTTTTATTCAAATATCTGAAGGAGCTAATATTATTGATTTAGTTTCTTCATTCATTTATGGTTCTTTTGGTAATTATCCAAGCTTTTGGGTAATGATAAAAGAAACCTGTATTTTATTAGGAATAGCTTTAGCTTTATCATTAGCATTTAAAATGAAATATTGGAATACTGGTGCTGACGGTCAAACCCTAGTAGGCTGTATGGCTTCATATCTAATTCTATATTTTTGTGTTGGAAAAATGCCTGATTTTTGGGTTTTAACTCTAGCACTACTATTATCAATTTTAGCAAGTATTATTTGGTCGGTTATTCCTGCAATATTTAAAGCCTTCTTTAATACAAATGAAACATTATTTACACTAATGATGAATTATGTTGCAATACAACTAGTATCATTCTTTGTTAATACCTATGGTAAAGATAATAAGCTATTTACTATTGATTCAGTATATTTACCAATGATGCATCAATACTTGACAATTTTAATAATTGTAGCTTTACTTGTAGCGTTTGTTACAGTATATCTAAAAATGACTAAGCATGGTTATGAAATAGCAGTAGTAGGACAATCTACAAGTACTGCTAAATATGCTGGTATTAATGTAAAATGGGTAATAATTAGAACATTAATTTTATCAGGTGTTATTTGTGGAATAATTGGATTTGTATTAACTACAGGATTAAATAATACAGTATCTACTACTACATTAAATGGTAGAGGCTTTACTGCAATTATTGTTGCTTGGCTTGCAAATTTCAATCCATTATTTATGATTTTATCATCTTTCTTTGTTATATTTATTCAAAGAGGTGGTAATCAATTATTATTAAATATTGGTTGTACAAATGCAGCTATTTCAGGAATAATTACTTCAATATTCTTTTTCTCAATTATTGCATGCACCTTCTTTATTAATTATAGAATTATTTTCAAAGAAGGAAGTCGTCTTGAGCGTATTGCTAATAAAATAGATGGATTCTTTCAAAAAGTTGGTAATTTCTTTATTAAAATTAATCCATTTAAGAAAAAAACAAAAGAAATAGTTGAAAATAATATCGAAGATTTTAAAAATCATGAAGAAATAAGAGAAAATAAAGAACAATTAGTAGTTGATGATACCAATATTTCAGCAACTATAATTGAAGAATCTAAAAAGGAGGAAGAATAAATGTTTTCAGCATCAATTATTATTCGAGCAATTCGTTTATTTACATCCTTCCTATTTGGTTCTACAGGAGAAATAATAACAGAAAAATCTGGACATTTAAATTTAGGTACTCCTGGTATTATGTGTATTGGTGGTATTGGTGGTTGTTTAGGCTTATCATCATATATTACTTGGTGTGGAGGGGTAAATAATACTAATGGCTTTTTAGCAGTATTAATAGCAATAATATTTACTTGTGTTTTTTCAGGTATTGCAGGCTTATTATATTCATTTTTAACAGTTACATTAAGAGCAAATCAAAATATTACTGGATTAACTATTACAACCTTTGGTGTAGGCTTTGCAAACTTCTTAAGTCATAAATTTGATAAGAATTATCTACCTAAGGTAGCAAAATACTTTAATAATTTATTTAATTTACCAGCTGATGCTCCTGAAGGACTACAGGTATTTTTCTCTTATGGAATATTAGTATATTTGGCAATTATATTAGCAATTTTAGTTACATTATTTTTCAAAAAAACAAGAGTAGGCTTATATTTAAGAGCAGTAGGTGAATCTCCTCAAACTGCTGATGCACAAGGTATTTCTATTTCAAGATATCGCTACCTAGCAACTATAATAGGAGCTGCAATTTCAGGCTTAGGTGGTTTATCATTTGTAATGGATTTTTCAACTGGAATGTTTGATCAAGCTGCAAGTATTGAAAATTTAGGATGGCTTGCTGTAGCATTAGTAATATTCTCAGTATGGAAACCAACAATTTCTATAGGAGGCTCTTTCTTATTTGCTTATTTATATGTATTACCTTCATTCATTTCAGCAGCAACAAACAACAAGGAATTAATAAAAATGGCTCCATATATAGCTACTATATTAGTATTAATACTAACAAGTATCTTTGGAGAAAGAAGAGTTCAACCTCCTCAAGCATTAGGTATTAATTATTTTAGAGAAGATAGATAATAAAATTCATAAAGGAGAAATAGCTATGAAATCACTATATATCCAATTGAATATGTCTTTATCCCACAGGAACTAAAATCCTGTGGGATTTTTTCATTTTATAAAAAGTTATAAATAATATTTATTTATATAAATAAAAATCTATTATTTTATAAATCTAGTAAATTAAGGAGACTAATTATATATGACTAAAACAAAAGAAATAACAATATTAGAGAAGGATTATTTAAATGATTTAAGCAAAATCAAAGAAACTATTAGAACTAACCAAGCTAAAGCTATGGTTGTTGTTAATAGTGCTATGATAATGACCTATTATGAAATAGGAACTATCATTAATCAAAGAAAGGTTTGGGGAAATAAATATATTGAAAGATTATCCAATGATTTAAAAGAATATGGTAAGGGATATTCATGCGATCAATTAAAAAGAATGGCTCAATTTTCCAAAGAAATTACTTATGATGAAATAAGGGCACAACCTGTGCCCCAAATACCATGGAGTACAATAATTACCATATTACAAAAATCAAATTCCCATGATGAAATGTTATGGTATATTAATCAAACTCATAAAAATGGTTGGAGTAGATCAATGGTATTAAACCAAATAGCTATGAAATCATATGAAAGGAGCTTAATAGAACCAACAACTACTGAAGCTATTTCTGTATCTAATGATTTATCTAATGAATTATTTAAAGACACCTATGTATTTGATTTCTTAGATAAAGAAAATATTAAAACAGAGAAAGATTTAAAGAATCAAATGATAGATAATATTATTAAATTTCTTCAAGAATTAGGTCCTGGATTCACCTTAGCAGGGAAAGAATATAAGCTAACTACTCCTACAGGTAAGGATTTCTATATTGATTTATTAATGTATCATACAAAGATACATGCATATGTAGTAATAGAAGTTAAAATAGGTGAATTCAATCCTTCTGATTTTGGACAGTTAGTTTTTTATGTTAATGCGATAGATAGATTAGAAAAAACTGATAGAGATGACCCTACAATAGGATTATTACTATGTAAGGAAGCAGATAAGTTTGTTGCTGAAACAACACTTTCACATTCATTAACACATATAGGTATATCTAAATATAAGCTAATAGAGGAATTACCAAATTATTTAGCAAAGAGATTAAATAATAAATAGTATTAAAATAGGAGAATTATATATGACTAAAACAAAAGAAATAACAATATTAGAGAAGGATTATTTAAATGATTTAAATAAAATCAAAGAAACTATTAGAACTAACCAAGCTAAAGCAATGATTGTTGTTAATAGTGATATGATAATGACTTATTATGAAATAGGTACAATTATCAATCAAAGAAAGGCTTGGGAAAACAAATATATTGAAAGATTATAAACTGATTTAAAGGAATATGGAAAGGGATATTCAATTCAAAATTTATATAGAATGTCACAAGTTGCTAAAGAAATCACTAAGGATGATTTTTTCTCGCAACCTGCGAGAGAAATTCCATTGTTCACTTTAGTGGAAATTATACATAAATTTAAATTCTATGATGAAATGTTATGGTATATCAATCGAATTTATAAGAATGGCTAGAGTAGATCAGAAGCAGATAAGTTTGTTGCTGAACAACACTTTCAAATTCCTCTACACATATAGGGATATCTAAATATAAGCTAATAGAGGAATTACCAGAATATTTAGAAAAAAGATTAAATGAGAAATAGAATTAATTAGGAGAATTATATATATGACTAAAACAAAAGAAATAACAATATTAGAGAAGGATTATTTAAATGATTTAAACAAAATCAAAGAAACTATTAGAACTAATCAAGCTAAAGCTATGGTTGTTGTTAATAGTGCTATGATTATGACCTATTATGAAATAGGTACTATCATTAATCAAAGAAAGGTTTGGGGAAATAAATATATTGAAAGATTATCCAATGACTTAAAAGAATATGGCAAAGGATACTCGATTTCTAATTTGAAATATATGATGCAATTTTCAAATGAATTTGGAATTAATGAAATTAGCCAACAAGCTGTTGGCCAAATTCCTTGGAGCACGTTAGTAACAGTAATTATTCCAAAATCAAATTCCCATGAAGAAATGTTATGGTATATCAATCAAACTTATAAGAATGGTTGGAGTAGATCAATGGTATTAAATCAAATAGCTATGAAATCATATGAAAGAAGCTTAATAGAACCAACAACTACTGAAGTTATTACTGCATCTAATGATTTGACTAATGAATTATTTAAGGATACCTATGTATTTGATTTTTTAGATAAAGAAAATATAAAAACAGAAAAAGATTTAAAAAATCAAATGATAGAGAATATTATTAAATTTCTTCAAGAATTAGGGCCTGGTTTTAGTTTGATAGGAAAAGAATATAGATTAATTACTCCAACAAATGAGGAATTCTTTATAGATTTACTTTTATATCATATAAAGTTACATGCATATGTAGTAATTGAGGTTAAGATTGGCAAGTTTCATCCATCTGATTTTGGACAGTTAGTTTTTTATGTTAATGCGATAGATAGATTAGAAAAAACTGATAGAGATGACCCTACAATAGGATTACTACTATGTAAGGAAGCGGATAAGTTTGTTGCTGAAACAACACTTTCAAATTCATCAACACATATAGGAATATCTAAATATAAAATAATAGAAGAATTACCAAATTATTTAGCAAAGAGATTAAATGAGAAATAGTATTTATTTAGGAGAATTGCATGAGAAAAATAGATGAAATAATATCAGAATATTTTGGTTATAGTCTAAAAAAAGAACAAAGAGAGATAATAGAATTAATAATAAATGGAATTGATACAATAGGCTTATTACCAACTGGTTTTGGTAAAAGTGTAACCTATCAAATACCAGCATTAATATTTAATGGGGTTACACTTGTTATATCTCCATTAATAGCATTAATGCAGGATCAAGTATCCTCATTAAAAGAAAAAGGAATAAAAGCAGAATATATTAATTCCTTACAAACAAAAGAAGAACAAGAAATAATATATAATAAGCTTATTAATAATAAAATAAAGCTATTATATGTATCAGCAGAAAGATTAAAATCAAAAAGATTTATCGAAACAATCACTAAATTAAACATTTCATTATTTGTATGTGATGAAGCTCATACATTATTATGGAGTGAGGATTTTAGAGAAGCCTTAGGTGAAATTCCAAATTTCCTAAGGCTACTCTCTAAAAGACCGAAAATGCTTGCTTTAACAGCTACAGCAACAACCTCTACAATAACAAAAATAATAAATCTTTTAGATTTAAATAACCCTCAAATAATAAAAGGTAATTGTGATAGATTAAATATCTTCTATAGAAACATTAAAACAACAAACAAAGATAAAGAATTATTAAAGTATTTATCAACAAAAAGAAATATTCATGGATTAATATATTGCTTAACAATTAAAAACTGTGATTATGTATATTCATTATTAAAATCAAATAATTATAATGTGGAATTATATTATGGTACAATGGATAGCTCATTAAAAAAGAAAACACAAACACAATATAAAAATCATGAAATAGATATTATTATCGCAACAAATGCTTTCGGAATGGGAATAGATGTCCCTGACATTCGATTTGTAATTTTATATGATCTCCCTCAATCCCTAGAAGATTATCTCCAACAAACAGGTAGAGCCTCAAGAGATAATGAATATGCAGAAGGAGTACTCCTTTTTAATATCAAAGATATTGATACAATATCTCATTTTATAGAAAACATAAATCAAAATGATAAAACTATTAAAGAATTAAAACAAATAAAAAATGATAGATACAATAAATTAAATAAAATGATAAATTTTTCATTATCAAAAAAATGTCTCCATCAACAAATATCAGAATATTTTGGTATACCCCATAAAGGAAAATGTATGATGTGCTCTAATTGCATCAGGAAAAAATGATATTTTTAATCAAAAAATTCATAAAAAATTGAATTTTTCGTCTTGAATTTATTTTTTAAGACTTTTTTCTATTTATAAAAAATATTAATTTCTTTATGATTTCCTCAAATAACCCTAAAATTTCAAATCCTTTAAATTTTTCTTATATTTATATATAAATATACTTCTTCAAAAAAAAGAAAAAAAGAATTGACAAAATGCTACGGGGAGGGGGGTATAATATATTTAGGAAAAAGTTGTTTTTGAATTTTTATACTGTTTTTTTGGCAAAGCAGAAAAAATTCTGTGACGCAAAGCTATAGGGTCTTAATATGACAGCCAGTTGCAGAGTTTTTTCTTGTTGGCTGTTTTTTATTTTTTTAGGAGCCAACTATAAATAAATATGAAAAGAAATAGAAAGTTTTTTTCAATATTATTATTTACATGCTTAATAACTTTACTATTTTCTACTGTATATGCAGTAATTATTTCTTTAACCTCCATAAATGAGGAAATTAATATTGATTCAATTTGTTTAAATGCTACTCATGAATATGTTTCAACATCAGGTTCATTTGATTTAGAGTTTGAAGAAAAAGTAGATACTAAAAACATAAAAGTAGAAATAACAAACTCTACAGATGTTGTTTTAGATAGATATTACACAATTAATCTAAAAAAAGATACTAGAAATATTGGTAATGCTCAAGATTATTATATTATTGATGAAAATAATAAGCTTTCAATTACAGTGCTACCTGAGTATACTAAATGCTCTTGTGTTAGAGTTAGTTTTGAATTTACAGATAATGAGACAAAAGAATATGTGACTGTTGATTTGAACATTGAATATATTATAGCTAATGATGAAAATGTATCAGGTTATTTATCATATTACAATGAAGCAATAACATATATTGATGAGTTAACAATTACACATTATCATGAAAATGATTTTGAAATAATTAAAAATGGTTTTTCAATGCCTTTTGCATTTTCAAATGGAGCGCCATATACTATTTATGATTTTGCAGAAGTATATACAACTAATAATTACACAGATGAAAAAAATAATTTCAATTATTATGAAAATGTTGTTTATAAAAACCAAACTATTTGAAGATTTCTTTATATTATGATAGTAATGATCATATTATTTCATATACAGAAGGTGAATCATTTACAAATAATTTTGATGCTTGGTTAACCACTAATGGCTTAGATTTAGTTTCATTAGCTTCATACTCTGATATTAAATGGATATTCTATTTAGATCCTAAAGAAATACAAGATTCAAATACTCAGTTACTGATGATGTTTAATTATAAATTTAAGGGTGCGACAAACTGGACAAGGTATGAAGCAAGTATTTTGACTACAAATGAAGAAGGCGCTACTATTACAAGAAAATATTTAACTGAGCCTAATGTAGCCTTATTATCAGTTAAAGGTGGAATATTTTATGATACTTCATCATCAAAGGACAACTGTGTCAAAGATATAGTTTTCTTCAAATGGATTTATAACACTTTTAACCCTGGTGATGATATATTGTATGATTCTTGTGATATTGATATTAGTAATAAATTAATAATTCCTTAAGATTGGCTTACTATTGATATTTCACTTGATGTTACTAGCAACGACATATTGAAAAATGTTAATGATTTTTCAGGAATTGGTAATTTGAAATATGTATCAGCAGTAAATTTATCTGGTAAGACTTTGACTTCATCACAATTAGAAAGTATTTCAAATATGGAAAGAGTACTTGATCTAAATATTAGTAATTGTGGTGTTACTGATGCGAGTGCGATATTTAGTATGAACTCTATTAAAGCATTAAATATTTCTAATAATCAAATAAAATCTTTTGATGGTATTACTAATATGTCATCACTTGAAGTAGTGTATTTATATTCTCAAACAAATGTTGATACAAGTAATTATGGTTCTCAAGGAATATGTAATTATCAAACTTTCTATGATTTATTAAGAAATGGTACTCAGGTATATAATTATGTGTCTAATGGTGTACCGATCATTTTTGCTGATAATAATGATGTTAATGATTATAAGAGATTAAAATCAATTACATATCAGGATAGATTAAAAAAAGGAATTGATATAACAATGTTATATTCAAGTAGTAATTATGGTAAATTGGATAACCTAAAACCAGGTAATTTGGGACTTGTTAATAATACTGATACAGTATTTACTTGGGGTTATGAGGGAGATACTAATGAAGGTACAAAGTATATGGAAGCAGATGTAGTAGTCGGAAATTCAATTACAGGTACCTATTATGAGCTTATAGATGGAGAATATAAAGTAACTACTGATACTAGCTTTGCTTTAGATAAAGTATATTATGAGCAAATTACAAAATATAATGCTAGATATTTTTATGCAAAACATGTTTATTCTGGAAATATACTATTAGTAAAGTATTATGTAGAAAGATATTGAGGTAAAATATATGAAAATTAGAATTACAAAGCTTGTTTTAAATATATCTACCTTTTTAGTAACTTGCTTGCTATTAGTATTCTTCATTTTTGGATGGTATACCTCAAATAAAAATGTTAATGCAAATGGAATATCAGCATCAACTGCTGATGTAAAGAATATATTTGTTGATGAAGAAGTAACTACAAAAAGACATAATTTGAATGGTGATTTAATTTATGATACTTATAAAGTTATGCCTGATGGTGTTTTATATTTAACAAAAAGAATAATAAATTATAAAGATACAAGCAAACAAGATTCAGAAACTAATTATGAAACATCAGAAAAAATTTCTTTTAATATAAGCGAAATGCTTCCAGGAGAATTTATTGATATCACTATAAGCTTCAGTATGACTGAAATAAAAAACAATTCCCCATTTAAAATTAGTTTAAATAATATTAAGGGTGATGAATTTAAACTAGATGATTCTGATCCTTATGTTCACAATGCAAGTTGTGCATTTAAATATGCTAATATAAGCTTATATGATTCTTCTAATAATGAAATATTTGATTATTCTTCAAATTCGGATTATGAATGGTTTAATATTCCAAGAATAAATTCTAATGATCAAACTAATTTTGATGTTCAATTATGTTCTCAAACTCGGTTGTCTAGTTATGAAAAATTATTTTATACATTTAGGATATATGAGGATTTTGAAAAATATTATGATTTAATTAATAAAGCATCTAATGTAAAAGGAGCTTTATTATCAAGAAAGAATTTGAAAATATAAAAAATATTCATTTTATAGATATGAGGTGATGCAATTTGAAAAAAATTAATATTATATTTAGATTAACTATTATTTTTCTTTCAACTGCATTACTAGTATCTTTAATTTATTCTTGGTATATTGATTCTGGTATCATTAAAGATACCTCATTTAATATATTACAGATTGATTCACTAATTACTGTCTATGAGGCAGAAGATGTAAATTTTAATGGTGTTCCTGATAAAATAGTGGAAGCTAATAAATATTATAAATCTAGTGAAGAAGAATCTGGAAGTTATATTGAATATAAGAATAAATATTATGATGAAAAATATTCTTTTAAATTTTATGATCAGAAATATGCATTATCCCAAGACTCTGAAGCTAATACATTATTACCAATTAGCATAAAGGATGCAGCCCCAAGTAAGATTTATACTTACAAGTATGAAATAACAAATTATTTGGATAATTTAAATAAATTAGAGCTTTTTACTTTAGAAAGTTCTAATTCTGAGGATGAATTGAAAAACTTTTCAATTAGAGTTGTCTCTATAGCAAGTGATACTACATTAGCTTTTAGTGACTGGTACATTCTTACAAATTCAGGAATTAGTATTGATAAGATTGGTTCTTCTCAATTAGTTGTTCAAAGACTTCAGATACTGATCATGGAAGACTTGATATTTGGCTACAGATAAGAATTAATAGTGATAGTGTAACTCCTATTTCTAATTTAACTAATTATAATAGCCAAACGAATACATTTGATTTACCTTCTATAAAAATCAAGTTGAAAGCAGAGACAAATGAATAAAAATTTTTATATTAATTTTAGATATGTCAAAAAATAATGGCATATCTTTTTTTATTTTTAAAAAAAATATTTTTTTGATAAAACTAGCTAAATTTTAGCTTTTTATATATAAAATATATTTTATATATAATAACATCATAAAAATAAGAAATATGGATTTTTGGTGGGGTGATTGGTAGAAAAAATATAGTTGACATGGCAAAAAATGAAGGTTATAATCAAGACAAGAAAGAAAAAATGGGTATATTTTATATTAAAATATAAATATTTATTTAGGCAAAGCAGAAGAAATTCTGTGACGCAAAGCTATAGGGTCTTAACAAGACAGCCAGTTGCAGAGGTTTTTTTTAACTTTATGACTGGTTTTTATTATTTTAAGGGGTGATTGAGATAATATGAAAAGAAAAATTAATATGATTATTTCATTAGTCTCACTATCTGTCACCTTATGTTTATTAATTGTAACAATGTTTGCTTGGTATACTTCAAATAAAAATGTTTCAGCCAATGGTATTATGGGTTCATCTAAAGGAGATAACTATTCTCTTAAGCTTCAAAGAGGCTATTATAATGCAAATAATGGATGGAATTGGATTGATACGGAAACGCTTTCATTTTCGAATATTAGTCCAGAAAATGTATTTTTTTTCAGAATTGTAATGGATTCATCTGATGAAAATAGCTTTACAGCCGTATTTAAAGACATTGATTCTGAATTACAAGAAAATAAATTAGTAGTAGAAAATGGTTATGTATGTTTAAAAAATAGTTCGAAAAATATACCTTTATATAAAATTACTGAAGATAGTAAAGTGAAAATTGGTGAAAATAATAATAATACATTATATTCTATTGATGAAAATAATAATATATATTTAGCCGATTATAAGATTCATAATACTTTTTATTTTTATTCTATTGGTACTACTGAGCCAACAGATAATTCAATAGAAGGTTATGATAAAACACAATTAAGTGCATCAGATTTATCATTTAATTTTACTCTTAATAATACTTCAAATTGCTACTACTTTGCTTTAGAATTTAATGAAGATAAATCTTTAGAAACTATAAATGGTGTTTCTTGCAGCAATGCATATTTATATCAAAAATTAATTATAGGTTATATTTCTGTTACAAAACAATAATAAATGGAGGTGAGAAAATGAAACAAAGAGTATTTAAATTTATAATGATTTTTATATTATTTGGGTTTGTTGTCTCACTTACGTATACATTTGCTTGGTATACCTATACTTCTAAAATAGGTAAAATAGATGCAGATACTAAAGATATAGCTTTTACATATACTTTTAATAATAGTAATGAAATTAATGTTAATAGCTATTCAATATCAAATTTAACATTTTTTGATATTGATGATTCTTATGAATTAAAATATTTTAATGATATGCATACTGTTATTGAGCTTGATATTGAAAATTATAGTAGTGATATTATAGATTATACAATTGATTTTTCAACTGAAATAAGTGAAATAAAAGATGGTGAAAATGTTATTTCTCGTGCATATGTTATTGGTTTTATAACTACTAGTGATAATATTAGTATTACTGATAATGGCAGTAATTCCATTAGCAATTATGTTCCAGAAAATGAAGATGAAAGTGTCACTACATTTTTAAGTACTTATAAGAATGATGCTACAAATCCACTAGAAATTTCAAATGGAAGTAATAAAAACTCAAGTGTTACATTATATTTACATCTATTAGGTGTTCAAGAAATAGATACAGCAAATAATGACTTTTTATTTGATGAAAATGGAGCAGCTGTTTCTTATGAGTTTACATTAACTATTAAGGCAGTAGGAAGAACAAAAGATCCTACTATAAATACTACACCATCTGGAACTAGTACACCTGCTACATCAGGTACTACATCAACTACATTAAATGGAACTAGTACACCAACTACATCAACTACATCAACTACATCAGGTACAACATCAACTACACCATTAACCACTTCATCAACTGTTGCTGAATAATTATAATAAAGGAGGTTGCGGGTTATGAAAAAGAAAAAGTTAATAATTTTTGGATTTATTCTAACCTCAATGCTTGCGGTAGGAGTAGTTTTTGCAGCATTTATTTTTCAAAGAGTTGTTGATTTTACTGCTGAAACAGGCAATATTACTATAGATAAAATGTGTTTTGGCATATATCCAATTTCAGATTCTGGTGAAGAAACAGAAGCTCAAACGCCTAAAGAATTACCTCAATCAGTTATTGATTGCTATGCAACTAAGAAACATGGTTGGGAAGGTGAAACAAATGATTGTTATTTGAATCAACTTTCTTTAATATTTGAGTATACTATAACAATGGATGTATATTTAAGAGTTCATATTCAAGATGCATGGATATCAACTAAAAAATATACAAATGGTATCTATAAAACATCATATATTGAAAAAGATAAAATTGATGGAGTATCTCCGTTTAAGCCTAGTAATGATAAAACAGATTGGGTTTATGATGAAGTTACAAATTGTATCTATTATAAGTACAAAATTTCATTAATTGATTCTAATAATAATACAACTACAAAAAAAGAAACAAAAACAATGAAACAAGAATTTAGATTAAATAATGAGTATTATTATAAAACAGAAGCCACTACCTCTTACAAAGAACACGTTACAGTAAAGATTTCATATTATATCGATGCTGTTCAAGCTAATCGTGCTGAAAAAAAGTGGAATGTTAATTTTAGAGATTTAGGGATTGAATAAAAAGAGGTGAATAAGGATGAAAAATATAATAAAAAAAATAATATTTAGCAAAAAGTTTTACATATTTTTGAGTTTGACTTTGCTTTTTTTTATTTCAATAGCTTTTATATTAGGAAATATTTTTGTTGAGAATGAAACTAGTAAGTTTGTTTCGTATACGGATTCTTATAAAAGTGACCAAAAAGTGATTAGTAGCATATCCGAAGTTTCTTCTAGCAATACAATATCTCTATCAGAAATATATAATTATGATTCAATACAAGATGCTAAAGATGATGGGAAAATTTCTACAGAAGATGTTATTATTACTATTTCATCAGGAATTGAACTGTATAATTTTTCATATAAATTAAAAAATAATACTGTTTTTAGAAGTTATACTTATAACCTTATTTGTAACATTGATTATAGTGATTCAAATGATTTTATTCCAATAGAGTCATTTTCTGGTATTTTTAATGGAAATGGATATGAAATAAAAAATTTAAAATTAACTAAAGCAAGTACTGAAAATGATATAAAATATGTATCAATGTTTGCAACAAATCAAGGAACTATTACAAATTTTGGTCTTGTAAATCCTAACATAAATATTAGTAATGAGGACATTTTTGTTGCTCCAATTTGTGGATATAACAGTGGCAATATTTCTTATGTTTTTGTTAGAGATTTAAGAGATCCTGATAATGAACTTGATGCTGGTATGGTAGTAAATGGTTATGTAATAGTTGCAGGATTAGTATATAAAAATGGTGTTTCAGGAAAAATCAATGATTGTTATACTGCATTTGATATTATTGTTAATCTTGAAACAATTGATATTATTAATCAATTTTCTGAAATAATATCAGAAAATGAAGAAAATAAAGAAAATAATGAAAAAGGCGAAATAAACAATGTATTCTTTTATCATAAGAGTATAGAATCATATGAAAAAAATGATACTAATAATACAATAAAAATAGAATATGATAATCGTATTAATAAAGAGTTTACTTATGAAATTCATTATGGAACATATTGTAATAGTTTAGCTCAATTGAAAGAAAAAGTCACAGAAGGTGATAATAATTGGTATGATTCAAATGAATATGGATCATTAAGTAGCTCTCTAAATGGAATCATTACACCAATTTCTCGTGGTATTAAATACGATGATAATACTAAGACTTTTAGTATAAAAAATGTTACAGATTATTGTTATATGTATGAATTAATGAATTTAAATGCTAAATTTGCTTCAAAAGATATTACGTATAGTATCTCTGGAAATATAGATTTATCATTAGTTCCTAAAGAAAACTATATATACAATTACACTATTTCATCAAACATAATTGGCGAGGAAATAGAAAATAGTATTGCTAATATTGATAATTCTAACACAATAAAATATCCAACTATTTATAATGCTGAAATAACTAAAAACACTATAGAAGGTATAGATTGCTATGGGTTATTTCCATATTTTTCTGGTACACTTTCGAACCTTAATATTGCAAATAATAATATAAATATCATTGAATCAAGTAATATAAAGGCTATTGGAATGGCTGTTGGTTATTTGGATGGTGGTAAATTAGAAAATGTAAATACATATGGAAATATTTCTTTTTCAAGTAAAATTGGCAAATTTTTTGTAGGACATGTTTCTGGATTAGCATCTAGTAATGCAGAAATCAAAAATGTCACTTCATCTGGAGAAATCAATAATGAGTCAGGTACGTATGTCCAGTCTCCTATTTCTGGATATATGAATGGATCAGCAATAGGTGGTATATTAGGGTATTCTTCATCTACTATGACATCACTTAATAAATGTTTATCGAATACTAGTATAACTAGTAGTTCCTTCAATTCAAATTCTAGTGATATATCAATTGGTGGAATTTTAGGAGCAGGATATACAAAAACATCGCAAAAACTTGAGAATATAGCTAATATTAACGTCACTGGATCTTCTAAAAATATTTATGTTTCTGGAATAATTGGACGTCATTTAGGCATGAGTGAGCAATCATCATATTTTAATAACGAAGGTAATATTACAGTTACATTAAATGATCAAGATATTGCAATGATTTCGGGAGTTACTAATGCTGATATAATAACTAATGCATCAGAAAATCTTGATGTTTCTCAATTGAAATTAAATGGTAGATTTCAATATAATGCAGCATCATTTACTAATCGAGCTAATGTAAATCTAACAAATTCTGCAAAAGTAGTAAGATTAACAAATGTACTAAATATTAATTCAGCAAATGGTTTTGAAAGTAATATTTCAGGTATATATAATCTTCAATATAATTCTAATGGAATATTGGATGTGCAAAATGTCTCAATGGATTATGTATATGAATATGCACCAGTAGTAAATGTTAATAGTTCATCTACTCAAACTTCATCTCAAAAAATTAATGCTACTACAATATATAATCTAAGAAATATTAATATTATGATTACATCATCTCTTAATGATTCAAATTTGGATTTGAAATATTCAGGATGTATTCTTGGTGATTATATTAATTATGAAGATGTAAGAAATGAGGGTGATATTTCTTTTAGTAATGCTAAAAGTGTAGCAATTACTGTAAAAACACTAAAAGTATTTGGAGTTTTCGAAAATGTTTCTGCAGGTTATTTTGCCAATAATATTTTTAATGGTGGAGATATTAATCTAGATATAAAAAATACAATTACAGCAAATGTATATTTTTCTGGAATATGTTTTTCAAATAGAAATGGGTTTAGTAATACAGAAATTAATGAATTTAATCCAGCACATTCTTTATATGATTCTTCAAAAATAGGTTCTATAAATAATGCAATAAATAATGGTATTATTAGTGTGAAATCTGATAAATATGAAGATATTAAATATGGATATCAAATTATAAAATCAGGTAATGGACAATCAGATTTAGGAAATTCTGTAGATACAATTTTTAGCAAAACACAATATCGAATTGATGGAAATTTATATGTTTCTGGCATCACATCCTTAAATGAATCTGTTATTACTAATTCTTTTAATTTAGGTAATTTGTATTCTGCAAATTATGTTACATCAACAAGCAATTATTATGAAGTAAATGCCGGTGGTATTTCTGTATTAAATCTCGGAATGTATGCTTATATTTTAAATAGTGCCAATTCTGGAGATATAAAAGCAATAAATATGTCAAGCCATAATATCACTAGTTATAATAGTTCTACTTATGAAATTTATAGTGGTGGAATTGGTACAACATATTTATCTAATGTTAATTCCTCTGGTATTACATGTCGAAATGATTTGAAAGAAGATGGTAGTGCCTATGGTGGAAATATAAATAATCCTAATTCGAAACAACTAATCTCTTTTACAATAAACTATGGATCTATTTATTCATATAATTACCGTTATAATATGACCTCATCTGCTGAAGAACCAGGAGCTAGATCTGCTGGAATTCTTGCTATGGGATTATGTAATGTTATTAATGTTGTAAATTATGGAAATATTTATGGAAGTGAAACAGCATCTGGTATTTTTGGTATTGTATATTTGAATAAGTACAAAACTGAAATTTCTTCAGATATTAATATAGCAAATACTATAAATTATGGAAATGTTTATATGCTTGAAAAAGGATATAATTATATTCATGATAAGGCTAAACTTGTGAATACAAACACAGGAAAATCAACTCCTGATGCTAAATGTGCAGACTATAGTACCATTATTAGTTTTGATGATGATAATGTGAAATCATATGCAAAAACATCAATTATTAGAAATACTCAGTACATTTCTGTTATAGGTTCAATATTTTCAATTGTAAATTTTGGTGGCTCTGATAAAGCACAAAATCTAAAAATTAGATATTTAATATCATTCAATGATATTGTTTCAATAGTTGGTTTTGCAACCGCCATTCCAACTGGTGTTAGTACAGATGTAACAAGTTTTTATTCTGCATATAGTAGTATGAATGCTAAGACAGGAGCTACTCAATTAGATTCATGGATGGATAAATTTGTCAATTATATTCCAATGACTACTACTACTGATAAAATATTTGTGGTAAAAAGTATTAATTCTGATGGTACTGTAAGTACTGAAACAAAAGAATTTTATGGTGCTTTTTCATCAAATTTTGCATTTAGACAAGCAATAAATGGAAACACAAACTATATCGATATTGTTAAACACCCTACTGATGCTTTTATATCTGATTATTTTCAATTTGTAAGCTATAATTTTATAAATGAGAATTTATTAGATAGAATTGGTTGGAGAAGTATAGCATATATAACTGCAGCAAATGATTTTGCTCAAAGCATAGAAAATGTTACAAAGGTATTAAATTTAAATGGAATCGACTATAGTAGTTTTACTGAAAGCGCATTAGAAACAGATTCATGGCTGGTTTATGCTTCAAATGACACAATTTTAAAAATCTTTGATGCATTAGCTGAAGAATGTAATTTATCAAATTTAAAAGAAATGCTAATATATATTTTCTCCGATGCTAAATCAGAAATTCTTGTAACTCCAGAACTTAGAAATAATATTTACAATTCTATTTTAGAATTAAATGAAGAAGTATATAATACAACAGAGATATTAAATAGTATTTTGACATATGAAAATGGTTATTCAAAATTTTTATCAAACGTAATCTTGGATTATAATGATGCTGTTTCTAGCTTTTTGAATGATTACATTTCAAGTTTATCTGATGAACAAGTAGAAACTATTTTTGAATCATATATTGAATATTTGAATGTTAATAATAATGCTTATTTTACATTAGAAAAGAACAAAAAAGCTAGATTAGATTTATTGTATACTTTATTTGAAAACATAGATGATGATGTATTTTATTCAGAATTGATTGAGATTTTTAATATTACCATTTCCGAGAATTCTTATAGTAGTAGTGATGGACTTACAAAATTATATTCATCATTTGCTTCACTTGATACTGAAGGAAAAAAAGAATTTTTCCTAAACATATTTAGAAACAATAATGAAGCAACAATGTCTAACTATATAGATAGTATGTTATCAGAGATTAATTATTATAAAGAATTATCAAATAATGGCTATAATATTACATCAGTTGATCAAGTATATACTAATGCTAGTATAGTAAGTGGTGAAAATAATTCTTCAACAACTTTAGATCAAAGAATTGCATTATGGAATCAAATAAGAAAAACAGAAACATTTAAATCTTATTTAGGTAGTTTATATACTACAACTCATTTTAAAGCAACTGAATATAATAATACATATCAATCAATTACTGAACCACATAATGAAGGTGCATATTTAGGAGAAACAACTGAGAGATTAGGTTATTATTATACTACAGAAGTTACCCCACAAACATATTTCTATGGTCCACTTACAAGTAGTGGTACAACAAGAAATACATTTAATGGAAGTTCAAAGACACCTATATATAATAAGGATGTTAACACGATTGGTAATGATAATTATGTTTCGGTTTTTCATTATAGCGATGATACATTATGGACAGATGAAAACATAATGAAATCAATAATGAAATCAAGAGGCGGGGACAATAGTACTACAACATATAATAGTTATCTTCATCAAAGCTACATACTTATGTATTATGATTATGCAAATGAGCAACTTGGTGAAGCAAATGCAAGTAAATCAATTACAGTATCATTTGAGAAACTAGATACAGGGACAAAAGGTACTGAGACAATTAAATTCAAAGGATTTGAAGACAAATTATTAAGTAATTCAAAATCTTTTAAGGATCCAATGAATGACACCACTTATAAAACTTCAGATTGGACAGGTGTAGAATTTACAAAAAATGATTGGACAATGACTGTTAATTATACTGATTCTATTTTTGAAACTTTTTCTTTATCAGAAGGAGCTATTAGTTGTATTTTTTATGAAGGTGGAGGAAAAAGAACACTATCTAATGGAACAACAATAACTGTCCCAAATATTAGAACATACATTAAAGATACTAATGGAACTTATCATCCATTATATGGAAATTATTCATTAACAAATGGAAAAACTACTTATAGTTTTGCTTGGCCAACTGATTCAGATGCTACAAGGTATACACAATATTCATATCTTTGCTATTTATTAGGTAAAAAATATTATACATCTACTGCAACAGTTGATACAGGTATATATAGACGTTCTCAATCGTGGGATAGTTCTCAATATTTCACTTGGAAGCAACAAAATAATAATCGAGTATATACTTCTCAATACATAAATTATACAATTGATGATATATTAAATCTTGATGGTTATTTGACAGAATATAAAGGTTCTATCGTACAATCTAGTGATGAAAGAGATATTATTAGCTCAATATTTAATAATTGTTTATGTAAAACTGAGGATAGCAGCAACAAATTTAAGCTAGTTATTAAAAAGGCTCTTTTAGAATCATTAGGAAATAATAATACTAACGGAAATAAATATATAGAGGAATTTATCTATACAAATATTTATTCAAACACAAATTGTAATACTTTAACTGCTGAAAATGCTCAAATAATCTATCCTATAGATTATTTGAAATATAATAGTGCTCAAACTATTAGAGAATATTTATTATCCTCCGGTTCAGAAAACTGGTCGAATAACAATAAATTTAAGCTATTTTATTATGCTATTTCAAATAAAGATGTATATTTATCTTTAATTAATAGTGTGTTGAATTATTATGACCCGGATTATTCATCACAAGATAATTACGAAGATTATAAGTATTTGATGCAAGAAGTAAATAATAATAGTAGTCTTGTGGATGATTCAGGAAATATTGTTCTTTCTCAGCTTTCAGGAAAAGAATCATCGGAATTATATCAAATATTATCACCATTTGATGATCCTACCAAAGTAAGAGAAATCGACTTGACAGAAGTGAATGTAACTGGTGAAGGAATAAAAGCTGTTGCATCAGATGCTGTAATTGATGAAAAAAATTATTTATATGGTATTATTTTCTCTTCAATTACTCTTAACTTTAATACTAACACAATAGATTCGCTAGAAATTTCTCTTGATGCAAAATCTAAAAATGATACAAATTCCACATTAGGTATTAAATATTCAAATAATTCTACTAATTCCAATAATGTTCAAAAATCCATTAGTGTAAAAAATTCTCAATCTTATACTGAAACTATATTTACTGATAAATCAAGTATTACTTTAAATCCAGGAAATACATCGACTATAACATTAACTTCAACAAATAGTAATATTATTCTTTATGATATTTCTATTAGTGTCAATAGTCCGTATAATTATGAAGCTTCACCTAATGCTCCAACATATAAAATACCTTCTTTTGATGGTATAAAAAATACAATTGTAAAAAATGATTTATCAATTACTAATAGAAGTCAAATTACAAATTGTTCAATAAATTCTATGGTAGCTGAAGTTACTAATAATGATGTGAATTTTGATTTAAGTAATGTATACTTATATTATTTAAATGGTGAAACAGAAGTTATTGTTACAAATTATATAGATATTGCTAAAGAAGAAACAAAAACATTAACTTTTAATACTAACATTACAGGTAAAACATTATACATTGGATATACAGTGATTGAAACTGGTACTGGCGAAGAGACAATTACATTCGATACTACAAAATTAATCATATCTAAAGTATCTATTGATACTATTTATGGATATTCAATAAAATTATTAAATAATGAGGATATTTTCGTTAAAAGACTAATGACAATTAATATGGAACCATATTCTATAATTCAAGAAAAATATGTAAAAACATTAATGAAGAAAATTAGTCGCAAAGAATTTATTTCAGAATTTGTATTTGATTTTGTTCCTATGAACACTGGTACTAATGAGTCACCAATAAATCCAGTATTAGATATGTTTAATGATGCTAAAAAAGAAAAATTTATTGTATTGATTATTAATGCTTATAAAAATTACTTTATTGATTTTATTAATAACAGATATACCTCTGCTGATACAGATGTTGAAAAAAAATCTATATTATCCGCAATTATTAATAACATAATCAATGATACTAATAATTATCAATACTTATCTGATATTATCTATTATGGAAACGATAAAAAATATTTAAATGATAATATTAAATTGCTATTAACTGCTTCATATATTGTATCAGATTATTCAAATATATTAACTCAATCTAAATTAAATGATAAAGTAAATATATCTAGTACAGAATATAAAACCCTATTATCTCAACTTGATTCTAAATATCAATATATTAATACAAATGGAAGTATTGATAATGACAATTATGATGAATTCATAAAATATCTAGAATGTGAAATGGCAACCTCTGGATATGGTATTTTTGCATTATCATCTAATAAAGGTATTTTAAATGGCGAATTTATACCTGATAATTTAGTGTTAGATGATATGGATACTTATTATGAATTTGATAGTAAAAATAGTATTTTTAAACTAGCAACTAGTACAAGTTCAAACTGGCGTGGGGGAACATCTAATAATGAAAATTATTATAGTTCTGATAATAAAAATACTGTAAATTATGCTTTTTTAGTTAAGATGAAACAATTAAAGAAATCTATTGGTACAACAATATTTAGATTAGATTTAATGGATTCTTTAGGTATCACACATTATTCTAGTGAAAGTTCAATTGATTTAGAAAATGGCATAATTACCTATTATGTTCCTAATAATTATTTTATAGATGATGAAGACCCTCTAACTGATACCCCTTCAAAAACATTAAAAATTATTAATAGTTCTATTTCAATAAGCAACGCGGCATCCATTTATATTATTGATAATTATACTGAAGATTTAAGGAATTCCAATAATACTACTACAATTACATTAGATGATTCATTAGTTACTAATAAGATTATTAGAGTTTATGCTGAAGAAAGTAGTGTTTATAAGGATTATGAAATCGAATTTATTGGTATGAATATTGACTTCATTTTATCATATAATGAGGTTTTAGGTACTGGATCAAGTATGACAGATAGTAAAAACGCTACTGTAGGTTATAAGGATTGTAGTGTTATTTTATCTTTAACAAGTGATTCTTTACCAGAAAAATTAGATTTAACTCCATATATTGATATTTACAATAATAATGGTGAAAATAATGGTGAAAAATTAGATAGATCAACTTCATTTAAACTATCAAGAGAAGACAATGATCATATTATTGATGATAAAGGAGATTCTATAATCACAATGAGTATACTCTCTACTTTACCTAAAGGTGAGTATACAATTAAAGTTAATATTTTCGGTAAAGTTGATTTTGTCAATCTCACTAAGAATCCAAGTACTGAATGTAGTATATTAGAATTTGAATATGATGGTGTTGATATTTCTAACTCTTTGAATAGTAGCCCTAATGAATATACAAATTATATTGATTTTGGTAGAGCATTCAATCAAGATGAATTGATTAACAATTCTAGTTCTAATTTTTACTTAAATAGATTCTCTATTTCAGAAAATGCTACAGTTACTATTACAGCAACAAAAACTGAAGAAAATTCATTGTTAAAATATGATATTTTATATCAAGTTACTGCGGAAGATGGAGAAAGTTCTAAAACATATCATCATTATTTAATGGAGAAACACCCATTTGTTTATTATAATGAAAATGGACCAGATTCTAATACTAATTTTGTATATGCTACAACATATAAAGATGGTGATAGACTTGAATCATTAATATATGATTCTTCAGATGATAATAGTATTAGTGTTGAGTTTAATAGAGGCTTTGAACCACAATATCGTATTAAATATACATTATCTAATTTCTATTTATTAGTAAATAATTTTGATTCATTATTTAACATTGATTATAGTGATGATATGACAGGTATTCAATTTGAAAAATCTTATGGTGGTTTAACAGCGATATTAACTGATAATTGCGATGCAGGAGAATATACCTTTACTTATATTTACAAAAATACTGGTATTTGGGATGATTCTAATTACGATAGAATATGGGAATTTCCATCCTTTACAATAATAAAAAAATATTCTGAAGATGCAACATTAAATAATATTACGTATATTGATGGCTTAAGTATGTTATCAAGTACCTCAACTGTACTAAGTGCTGAAAAAGTATTTAGACCTTCAAAAAATTTAGAAGATTCTACAAATGAAATAGACTACGATACATTTTCAAAATTAGATAATTCATTAAAAGGAATTGAAGCTGAAGGAACAAAAATTAATTATAATAATGCTGGTGTTGATTATTCAATAAAAGATTATACAGATTATTATTTGGTTGGTTCATTATCAAATGCGAAATTATCATTTTATGCACCTATTTTTAAAATAGAGGAGCATGCAGAAATATATCAATATACAACTAAAAATAAATTGACTAAATATGGCTTAGGGGCACAAGATCAAGGAGAAACAGATATTTCTGATAAGGAAATCTTAACAGATCATTCCGAAAGATACTTATATGTTCCATATGCTAGTAAAACTGGAAATGTTGAAACAATAACAATTTTCTTAGTTGCAATTAATGATAAAAATGAGTGGGGCAAAGTTTATACTGTTGAATCAAATGCTACAGTAAAGGTTGCTGATTTAAACGGTGATAGAAATAGAGGCTTTACTATATCAGATGGAACTACTGAAACTAAATATTATAAGCATTCATCAGCAGGTAAAGCTACTGATAATACTTCTTTATATATGGATTATATTGGTACACCGTTAGATGATCATTTCTGGTATGTATCTTATGTTGTTTTCTCAGAGGATTCATTAAAGACGGAGAATACTAAATATGTTAAGTATTACCATTTAGCCTTAATTGATTTAACTAATAATTTATATTTTGATATTCAGGTTAATGCACCACTTGATTTAAAACTAGATAGTATTTATTTTACTTTCGCTGCTGAACATGTTGCTACTCAAACAGATGGTGTTTATATATCTAAACAATTATCTGTTTATGTAAAAAATACAAATGATGATGATAACAATATTTATTTAATTGATAGAGAAATAAGCTTCTTACCAACTGGATATTATTATTTCTATTTGGATTTGCCTAATGGATATAAGGTTACTTATGAAATAACTAATGGAAAGACAAATAAAAATGATGGTTCAATCTATAAAGATGCTTATTATCCTCCTTCATCAATTGTCACACAAAAAATATCAATAGTGTTTACTGTTGTAAAGGATACAGGATCTTCCGAAATTTGGGGAGTATCAACTTCTGCTTTGTATTCCATATTAGCTAAAGAGAAAGAAGAGGAAACTGTATAATACTTGTGAAATTCTATTGAAAAAGGTATTAATTTATATTGTTTACAATCTAAATAATTAAAGATATGTCAAATAAAATTGGCATATCTTTTTTCTTTCTTTAAGGTTCATTTAAGGTATATTAATTATAATTGAGTTATCTTAATTGAAAGGAAAGATAATTATGAAAAAGATAACTACATTATTTGGATTATTAATATTAGGATTAGCCTCATGTGGAAGCCCTAAAGAGGAGGTTCCATCAAGTCAATATACTAAAACCCAAGTAGCTACAAGTAGTAATAATACTACTAATACCCCAATTAATTCTCAAACTACAATAATTGCTCCAAGTGTATTATCAACACCATTAAGTTACGATCCAGCAAGTGAAATCTTAATTAATTTAGATACAAAGCTTGTTGATAATAATAATGGCTGTGTAATAATAGAAGATAATATTATTTGGATATTAGGAGAAGGAATATATTCTTTAATAGGCACAATAGATGGACAAGTAATAGTAGATGCACTAGATTCTAAGGTTGAATTAGAATTAAGAGGAGTAAATATTTCAAATTCTTATAATTGTCCATTATTAATTAATTCAGCAGATTCTTGTGAAATATCAGCTAAATCTGATACAATTAACTCTATTATTGATAATAGAGATGCTGAATCAGAATCCTTTAACGCAACAATATATTCAAATTATGATTTGCTTCTTAAAGGTAAAGGTACCTTAAATATAGAAAATAATATTAATAATGGAGTACATACAAAGGATGATTTAGAAATAAAGAATCTTAATTTAAATGTCAAAGCTCCTAATAATGCATTAAAAGGAAATGATTCTTTAACAATAGAATCAGGAAATATTACTGCTATTTCAACAAAAGGAGATGCTTTAAAAACAGATAATTCAGATATCTCCTCAAAAGGAAACCAAAGAGGTACAATCACAATACTTGGAGGTACTATTAACCTATATGCAGCTTGTGATACTATAGATGCATCATATAATGTTGAAATATCTGATAGAGCAATTGTTAATTGCTATACAGATTCCTATTCAGAATATTCAGAAGAAGTAAGTGCTACATCTATAGGTGAATTATATTTAAAAATAAATCAATCTATATCTAACTATAGATATGCTATATTATTTACCTTAAAGGATAATACTCAAGAATTTGTAAATAGTACAAGTATATCATCAGGTGGCTTTAGAAGAGAAGTATATTATTCATATAAACTACCAAGTGATTCTTTAGCATTAGAAATTTATGCATATTCCTCAAATACTATAGAAAATTCAACTACAGATTATTTATATAAATCAGAGTGTATTAGTATTAATACTAGCTATGATTGCCTAAGCGTAACTAAATATAGCTCATTATTAAATTTATCATGGACTACATATTCAACCATGCAGGGTCCCGGAGGTATGCATGGAATGCCTGGTGGAATGCAGGATGGAAATCAAGATAAGGCAGAATATTCATGTAAAGGAATAAAGGCAGATAATGAAATATATATTAATGGTGGAAATATTAAAATAAAAAGTCATGATGATGGAATTCATGCCAATGGAGATGTAACATTAGAAAATGGGAATATAGGCTTAGGAAATGTAAATATTTCTAGTGGTAATATTGAAATATATACAGATGATGATGGAATTCATGCTGATTATAAGCTAACAATTACAGGTGGAAATATCAACATAACAAAATCCTATGAAGGATTAGAAGCCAATATAATTACAATTGATGGAGGAGTTACTCAATTAGTATCTTCTGATGATGGAATAAATGCCTCAGCCTTTAAAGAAACTCCATTATTAAATATTAATTCTGGAATTTTATATTTAGATGCTTCTGGTGATGGTCTTGATAGTAATGGTTCTATTAAAATGACTGGAGGATATGTAATAGCTCAAGGTCCTTCAAATTCAGGAAATGGAGTCTTAGATTATGATAAAACCTTCACCTCAACAGGAGGATATCTACTCGCAATAGGTGCTAGTGGAATGAATCAAAGTGTTTCAGCATCAGGTAGTGCGAAATCATCAACAAAAACAATTTCTACTTCAACAAACTCCTATGTAGCATTAATAGTTGATAATGAAGTAATATTAATTATTAAGGTTAATCGTAGTAATATGAATTACTGCGTTTATTCATATACAGGTACTCTTGGAAGTGTTACAGTTTCAACATCTGTTTCAATGACTCTTACAAATAATTTATATTATGTAAAAGGATAATAATATGGCTATAAAAAGCTTTAAAAGAGTTGAAGAAAAATATCTAATAACAGAAGATGAAAAAAATGAATTACTAAAAACAATTCAAAAATATATGACATTAGATCCTTATTGTATTAATCAAACACCTTATAAAATCCAAAATATCTATTATGATACAATAAACAATGATCTAATCTCAAATTCAATTAATAAACCAATATATAAACAAAAAATAAGAGTCAGAAAATATGATAATGATAATATCTATTATTTAGAAATAAAAAAGAAAAGTGATGGAATAGTAGGGAAAAGAAGAATAGCTTTAACCCTAGAGGAAATAGATTATTTTATCAATATAGGAATAAAGCCTAAAAGAGATTCCTTCATTGATAATTCAGTTATTGGAGAAATTGCTTATCTTTTATCTTTCATGAAAATAGAACCTAAGGTTTATATTTCATATGAGAGATTAGGTTATTTTGATATTAATAATAAATAATTTAGAATAACCTTTGATAATAAAATACATTCAAAAAGAAATGATTTATCATTTGATAATGATTATTATGAATTAGATTTATTAAAATCTAATTTATATATAATGGAAATTAAATCAGTAGCTAATTTCCCACTATGGTTAGTTAAAGAGCTATCAAGATTAAAAATCTATCCTAAAAGCTTCTCTAAATATGGTGAAAAATATAAAATTTATCTAAAGAATGGAGTAAAAAATGGAACTATTTAAATAAATAATTGAAGAAAATTCAAGCCTTTGGTCAGTAATATTATGTTTAATATTAACATTAATATTATCATTATCCTTTGGAATTATCTTTTCATTTATAAAAAGAAATGAAGGTTTTTCAAAAGATATACCATTTACTTATGCAATACTTCCAGTAGTAATTTGTGGAATTACACTCGCAATTACTCTAATAGTTAAGGATCAAATAGCAAGTGAGGCAACCTCAAGATATGGAAGAGTATTAGTAGCACTTCTTGCCGCATTAGTAATGATTCGCTTTCGTTCTAGTCAAAAAACAACGGAGGAATTAACCTATATATTTTTCTTAGTTGTTATAGGATTAATAATAGGAATGGGATATATTGCCTTCGGATTAATATTATACTTTATAATATTTATATTATTAATAGCTTTATATTTCTTTAAATATCCAATATTAAGTAAACATAATTTAAATATTAGAATATCCATTTCAGAGGATTTAAATTATGAGGATGCCTTTAATGATATTTTTAGTAATTTCACTAAATATCATCAATTAACAAAGGTTAAAACCTCAGATATGGGAACAATGTTTGTTCTTAATTATGAAGTAGTAATGAAAAAAGATAAAAATACAAAAGAATTAATAGATTTATTAAGACAAAGAAATGGTAATTTAAATATTATAATTACTATGAAAAAATATACTCAAGTAGATTTAAAAGTGTTAATATATTATTAGGAGTTGATATAATGCGATTATTACTATGCGAGGATGAAAAAACCTTATCAAGAGTAATAACAGTATTACTTACAAGTAATAATTATTCTGTTGATGCAGTTTATGATGGAGAAAATGCAATTGAATATATTAAAACAGGAATCTATGATGGTATTATATTAGATATAATGATGCCTAAAATGAATGGAATTGAGGTATTAAAAACAATAAGAAAAGAAGGTATTAATACTCCAGTATTGATGCTTACTGACAAAAGAGAAATAGAAGACAAGGTATTAGGGCTTGATAGTGGCGCTGATGACTACCTTACAAAGCCTTTTGCTTCAAGTGAGCTTCTTGCAAGAATCAGGGCAATGCTAAGAAGAAATACCAATCAATTAGATTCATTACTAAAATATTATGATATTACTCTTAATACTCAAACATATACTTTATCCAATGATAAAAAAATATTAGTTTAAGTAATAAAGAATACCAAATGATGGAAATGCTATTAAAAAATCCTAATCATATCATTAATACAGAGGTTTTTATGGAAAAAATATGGGGACTTGATACTGATACTGAATTAACTGTTGTATGGGTTTATATTTCTTATTTAAGGAAAAAATTAAAAGAATTAGATTCTAAGGTAACCATAAAGGTTGTAAGAGGTGCTGGCTACAGATTGGATTACAATGATGATAAATAAACTAAGAAAAAAATTTATCATATTTACGATGTTAGTATTATCTACATTATTTTTTATTATCGTAGCCACAATAAATATAGTAAATTATATTAACATCAACAATAATGCTGATGGCATTATTGATATCTTAGAAGATAATAATGGAATTATACCAGACCGTAAACCGGAACCTAATATTAAACCTAGTGATAAAAATAACCCTAGTTTAGATGGAGAATTATCATTTAGATCTAGATACTTTACAGTAACCATAATAGATGATGAAATAACCTCAATTAATCTTGATAGAATCGCAATGATAGATGAGACAACTGCTAAAAATATTACAAATGAGTTATATCAAAATGATAAACAAAATGGCTTTTATAATAATTACAAATACCGTTTTGTAAATTATTCAGATTCAAGTATGTATATTTTTTTGGATTGTAATATGGAGCTTCAAAACTTCAATTCCTTTTTGTTTGCAAGTATTTGGATTAGCTTAGG
Organism: Anaeroplasma sp.; assembly: GCA_045124155.1. Classification (GTDB taxonomy): domain Bacteria; phylum Bacillota_I; class Bacilli_A; order Acholeplasmatales; family Anaeroplasmataceae; genus Anaeroplasma. The sequence continues at coordinate 21,175 of JBGVLG010000173.1, read as the reverse complement.
AGGTTTAGCTGTAATATTTATTATAGTATTTATTACTTCGACTATAGCTACAAAGCCAATAGCTGAAAGCTATTCTAAACAAAAGGAATTTATCACAAATATTAATCATGAAATAAAAACGCCTTTATCAATAATAAAAGCTACAAATGAGATTATTGAAATGAATGATGGAAAGAATGAATGGACTGAAATAATAGATGGCCAAATTAATAAGCTTACTGAATTAACAGACAAGCTAATATTCTTATCAAAGATGAATGAAGATTCTCAAAAAATAAATAATCAAGAATTTAATTTAACTCAAATAGCTTATGAGGTAGTAGAACCATTTAATATTTTAGCTAAATCTAAAAATAAAGAATTAATAATTAATATTGAGGATAATATGAAATATTATGGAGATGTATCCTTAATAGGTCAATTAATTTCTATATTACTAGATAATGCTATTAAATATTCGATAGATAATACAGCTATTAATTTAGAAATATTCTCACAAGGGAAAAATAAAAAAATTAAAATAACAAATATATCTGATAACATAAAACCTGGTAAATTAGATTATTTATTTGAAAGATTTTATAAAAATGATAATACTAGTAATGGACAAGGTATAGGACTTTCTATTGCTAAAGCTATAGTACTAGCTCATAATGGTAAAATTTATGCCTATAGTGATAAAATAGATGAAATTACTTTTTTAGTTATTTTATAAAAAATAGAATAATTATAATAAAAATAAGGCTAATTAAAATAAAAAATAATTAGTCTTTTATTATGTAATAAAAAACATAATTTCACATAATAAAATGTTTGAATATTTATTATAAAATTGTATAATTAATTAGAGCGTGAGGTGATATTATGTTAAAATTAAAAAATATAAAAAAGAATTACTATGTAGCAGATATGACTGTTGAAGCATTAAAGAAAATAAACCTTTGCTTTAGAAAAAATGAATTTGTATCTATATTAGGTCCTTCAGGCTGTGGTAAAACTACATTATTGAATATTATTGGAGGTTTAGACCACTATACCGATGGAGATCTAGTAATAAATGGAAAAAGTACAAAGAATTTTAATGATCATGATTGGGATGTTTATCGAAATCATAGAATAGGTTTTATTTTCCAAAGCTATAATTTAATACCTCACCAAACAGTTTTAGGAAACGTTGAACTAGCATTAACTATTTCAGGAGTATCTAAAGCTGAACGCCAAGCTAGAGCTAAACATGCACTTGATAGAGTAGGATTAGCTAAGCAATATTATAAGAAGCCTAATCAATTATCAGGTGGTCAGTGTCAAAGAGTTGCAATAGCACGTGCTTTAGTAAATGATCCTGAAATACTTCTTGCTGATGAACCTACCGGTGCATTAGATACTGAAACTAGTATTCAAATAATGGATTTAATTAAAGAAATTGCTGAAGAAAGATTAGTAATTATGGTTACTCATAATCCTGATTTAGCATATAAATATTCTACAAGAATTGTAAAATGTCTTGATGGTAATGTAATTGAAGATTCTAATCCTTTATCAGAAGAAGATGAAGAAAAAGAACTTGAATATTTAAAAGAAAAAGAAGAAAAAGCTATAAATGCTGATGAAACAGTTAAAAGAATTAAAAAAGAAAAATCTAAAATGAGCTTTTTTACATCCTTTAAGCTTTCAGCAAGAAATCTTCAAGCAAAATTTAGAAGAACCCTAATGGTAGCTTTAGCTGGTTGTATCGGAATAGTAGGAGTATCTACAGTACTATCAGTATCAAATGGAGTACAAGGTTATATTTCTGAAATGGAAAATGATATGCTATCAGGAAATCCTGTATACATTGCCTCATCAAGTCTTGATTATTCATCCATCATGGGTGGAGGATTAACAAATAATAATGAGAATGTGAACCCTACTAATGATACTTCTAGTATTTTCATTTCATCATTAGTAAAAACTCTTTATAATATGAATGGAGTTACTGCTACTAATAAAGTAGGCAAAGAATATATGGACTTTTTAGCTGATATGCCAGATGATGCATGTGAGCTAATTCAATATCTATATGGTTATAAAATAGCTCCAAATCTTTATACTGATTTTAGAACCTCAGATGGTATTTCTCATAAAATGAGTGTTTCAGCTATTCAAGCTACTTATGCATCAGTATTAAATAATGTTAAGGATTTAAAAGATTATGCTAATATGATTAATTCTGTTACTGTAATGACTGAAATTCCTTCAAATGCTAATTATATTCTTAACCAATATGATGTTTTATATTTAGAAGATGGTTATACATTTGAAGATGTTATTAACAGTAAAGAAAGCTTAATAGCTGTAGCTAGTAAAAATTCAAATACCCTAAATGACTTAGAGCTTGCAGAATATGGCTATTTTTCTCAGGAGGTTTTCTTAAATTATTGTTATAAAATTGGAAATGATTCAAATTATAATTCGTCTCCAATTTTACAACTACCAGAAACAATAAGCTATGAGGATTTAGGTGCTAAAGAATTTACATGGTATCCTAATGATACAGTATATACTAAAGGTGAATCTCAAGATGATGATTTGGGTGATAAATATTATGCATCAGCTTATTCAGATGGTTCTTTAGCAAATGAAACTGATGAAAAATGGGATAATTATAAAAGAAATGCCTTTGGTGAGGTTGATGGTAAAGTTGATTTAAATGTTAAATGTGTATTAAAGCTTAAATCAAGCTTGTCTTATGGATGTCTAACCTCAGGAGGCTTATACTATACAAATGAATTAGCTAATCATATGAGAGATTATACCTTTGGTAATAAAAAGAAGGGTATTAATCAATCAGAAATAGTATCATCTGCAATTGATAATGATGGATTATATAATGTTGAATTAGGATATAAATTTAAATTTGATGGTAATTCAAAAACTAGTTGTGAAAAAGCATATTTAAATTCTAATGCATCTAGTGCTATTATGGATATGATAGCTCAATTTATTTCTAGTGATACTGGAGCTTCAAATAAAAAAGAATTTGTATCTTATTCTACTCAAGCCCTAGGTGGAGCAGAATATCCAATTACAATTTATTTTTATTGCAATAATTTTGAACAAAAGGATAAGCTTACTAATTATTTAGATATTTGGAACGATTCTCAAAGATCAGAATTATATAAGGTTGATAAAAATGGCTTCTATACTGGAAAAATTAAAAATGATGATGGTACAGAAACTACACTATATTATTATAGAGATCCAGCTACTAAAAAATTCTTTGAAGTCAAAGTGAATTCAGATGGTTATGCAGAGGATTATTTAGGTAATCAATATCGACTTGAAAAGGATGATAATGATGAATACGGATTTTATTTAAAAATGAGTGATTCCCTAGGAGATGCATTTTATATTGAGGATTCTATTCAAATAAGTGATAATATCTCTATTAATGCCTATAGTCTTGCAAAATTTACTATTTTAGGAAAAGAATTCCCTAATACTAATATTAATTTTAATAATAAGGAATTAGTTCCTAATTCTGGAAATAATCTTTATAGATATAAAAATAGTGATGGGGATTATGAATATGTAATGAAGGTTACTAACCAAAGCTATTATAAGATTAAATTAGATAATAATGGAAATCTTGTAGCTACTCAAAATGGATATGATAAATATCGTTTTGATGAATCGGAAAATAAATTCTATAAAGATGAGTATGTATTAACTACAGAAGAATATTATCATAAAAATCCTGATGATACTTATGTATTAGAGAATGGTAAAATATATAAGATTGAATCTACATTAGTAGAAGAAGATGATATTCCTAAATTATATGATAGTGATAAATTATATTCATATGCAAATGTAACTAAAAATCCTACTATTGATTTTAATAATAAAACCTATACAATTGATACTAAGGGCTTTTATTTAGATACTCAAAGTATAGGGGAAATTGGTTTAAATGATTTTATTATTGATACAGATACTCAAACAATTACCTTTAAGGATTATTCTAAATTTGATTTCTATTATAGAGACATATTAGACAATGGAGAAACCTATTTCTATGTTGATTATGAATTTGATGAAAAAGTAGGAAGAGGAATGCTAAATGCTACTGATGTATCTGATTTCATTGATAATAATTCATTATCATCAATTGAAAATATTTCTTCTTATGTTGCTGATAAATATTATATTAATGATGATGGTAGTCTTGAGGCATTAATTCCAAATTATTCTGATTCTGCAGCTACAATTAATGAATTATTAAATAATAAGATAATAGGAGATGAATTAACTGATTTATCTATATTAGAATATGATGATAGCTTAAAGATGGAATATAGTGATGTTATAGGTTTGATTATTGGCTTAGTAAATAATTTAATTCAAATTATTACTATAGCATTAATTTCCTTTACAGCATTATCACTAGTAGTTTCTACAGTAATGATTGGAATAATTACTTATGTTTCAGTTGTTGAAAGAACAAAAGAAATTGGTGTAATTAGAGCATTAGGTGGTAGAAAGAAGGATGTATCTCATCTATTTAATGCAGAAACATTTATTATTGGTACTGCAGCTGGATTATTAGGTATTGGTATAACATATTTATTATCAATATTAATTAATATGGTAGTTGGTAGCTTAAGTGGTGTATATACAATTGCGACACTTCCATGGTATCAAGCATTAATCATGGTATCATTAAGTGTAATATTAACTCTAATATCAGGATTAGTACCTGCACGTGCTGCTGCTAAGCGTGATCCAGTTGTTGCGTTAAGAACTGAATAACATATAAAGGCCTACAGGGCCTTTATTTTTATAAAAACAACTTGTATTTATTATAAAAAAAGAGTAAAATTTAGGTAGAAATAAACTATTAAAAAAGGGGAATAATATGAAAACTATACTTTTAGCTGGTGGAGCTGGATATATAGGCTCACATACTGCAGTAGAATTACTTGACTGTGGTTATAATGTTGTAATTGTAGATAATTACTCTAATAGTAGTCCTGAGGCTATAAATAGAATTGAAAAAATTACAGGAAAAAAAGTTATCGCATATGAAGCTGATGTTAAAGATAAGGTATTATTATCTAAAATATTTGAAGAAAATAAAATTGATGCAGTTATTCATTTTGCAGGTTTAAAGGCAGTAGGAGAATCTGTATCAAAACCAATTGAATATTATAGAAATAATATTGATACAACTTTATCTTTATTAGAATGTATGAGAGAGTATGGCACTAATTCAATTATTTTCTCTTCTTCAGCTACAGTATATGGAGCTGAAAATCCTATTCCATATTTAGAAACAATGAAACGTGGTACTTGTACTAATCCTTACGGTTGGACAAAGGTAATGATGGAACAAATTCTTGAAGATTCAGCTAAAGCTAATAAGGATTTATCAGTAGTATTATTACGTTATTTTAATCCTATTGGAGCTCATAAGAGTGGTTTGATTGGAGAAGACCCTCAGGGTATTCCTAATAATTTAATGCCATATATTTCACAAGTAGCAGTAGGAAGAAGAGATCATTTAACTATTTTTGGAAATGATTATCCTACTTTAGATGGTACTTGTAGAAGAGATTATATTCATGTTGTTGATTTAGCAATAGGTCATGTTAAGGCTATAGATTATGTTTTAGAGCATAAAGGTGTAGAGGTATTTAATTTAGGTACTGGTGTTCCTTATAGTGTCAATGAAATAGTTAATGCCTTTGAAAAGGTAAATAATATTAAAATCAAGTATGAATATGGTCCAAGACGTGATGGTGATTTACCAGAATTCTATGCTAATTCAGATAAGGCCTTAGAGATTTTAGGATGGAAGACTGAAAGAAGTCTTGAGGATATGTGTAGAGATACTTGGAATTGGCAAAAGAATAACCCTAATGGCTATAAGAAATAATTATTAAATATGTGCTTTTTAGCACATATTTTTCTTGAGGTGGATTATGATTAGATTAGATAAAATATTAGCTCATTCTGGATATGGTTCTAGAAAAGAGGTAAAGGAATTAATAAGAAAAGGATTTGTTATGGTAAATGGAGAAATCATTACTGATGATGATTTTAAGGTTGATGAAATTAATGATGAAATAACTATAGCAGATTCTACTATTAAATATGAAAAAAATATTTATATTATGCTAAATAAACCTGATGGATATATATCAGCAACATATGATAATCATGATCCTATTGTCTTAGATTTAATTGAAGGTTATGAAAAAAGAAATCTATTTCCTGTAGGAAGGTTAGATAAAGATACTGTAGGCTTATTATTAATAACTAATGATGGAGATTTAGCCCATAGAATGTTATCACCTAAAAAACATGTTGATAAGACTTATTATTTAAAATTTGAAGGTGAATTAACTTTAGATAAAATATCTAAGTTTCAAGAAGGGATAATTCTTGATGATGGGTATTTATGTATGCCTGCAAGCTATAATAGAATTAATAATAATGAAGGAATATTAACAATAAAAGAAGGAAAATACCATCAGGTTAAAAGAATGCTAGAGGCTTTAGATTGTAAGGTTACATATCTTAAAAGAATAAGCTTTGGACCAATAACTTTAGATGAAAATCTACAAGAAGGAGAATATAGATTTTTAACTGATGAAGAATTGAAGTTAATTCTTTAAATAAAAAAAATATAAAATAATACTTGATTAGTCATTTTTACTATGCTATAATAAACGAGCACGTGGTTCGGTGGTGTAGTGGTTAACATGCTAGTCTGTCACACTGGAGATCGCGGGTTCAAGTCCCGTCCGAACCGCCATTTGCGCTCATAGATCAATTGGATAGATCGTTTGACTACGGATCAAAAGGTTAGGGGTTCGAGTCCTCTTGGGCGCGCCAGATTGAAATTTTATCTCTGATTTAGAATCAGAGATTTTTTTTATTAGGAATAATAATATATTTTTAAATTAATGTTTTAAATATAGATTGATGTTTATTAGAGTACTATGATAGGATTCAAAATTGTTAAATTAGAATTTTGTGGAGGCGAATTATAAATGAAACATGACTTATGTGTAAAAATGGATGATGGAATCCTTAATATTCGTGTAGGTGCAATTATAATGAAAGAAAATAGATTTCTTATGGTAGAAAATGACCGCTTTGATCATTTATATTCTGTTGGTGGAAGAATAAAATTTGGTGAAACTGCGGAAGAGGCAGTAAGGAGAGAAGTTTTTGAAGAAACTGGTGTAAAAATGGAAATAGATAGATTAGGTTTCATTCATGAAAATTTTTTTCCAGGTGACTCAGTTAATAAACAAGGAAATATTGTTCATGAAATTTCTTTCTTTTTTTATATGAAAGTACCAGTTAATTTTGAGCCAGTATGTAATAGTTTTACCGAGGACGGTAATAAAGAAAATTTGGTATGGATTAGCGCAAATCATAATAAAAAATACTATCCTGAATTTTTTAAAACAGAACTATCTAATCCATCTAAAGAAGTTAAGCATTTTGTGACTCGTAATGTATAAAAATGAATACTATTAATAACTAATATATCTTAAGCAATAAATATTAATGTAGGAATTTATATATAATTATTATGTAAATAAAGGGATGATTAGACAACTCGATTTTAAAGACCCCTAGAATCTTTAAATAATTAATTTTCTAATCATCTTTTTTTTAATGAAATTTATTATAAGAAAAAATTATTTACAATAAATAAAGATTAATTTTTTTCTTAATTAAAAATTGTAAAATAATGTGGTATAATCTATAAATGAATTTGAAAGGAATAATGTTTATGGAAGAGGTTAAAAATAAAACATTAACAGGTGAAAGAGCCTTATACCATATAAATGATACAATTATTTCAGAATGTGTATTTGAGGATGGAGAATCTCCATTAAAGGAATGTAGTAATTTAGTTGTTAATAATACAACATTCAGATGGAAGTATCCATTATGGTACTCTAGGAATGTAATTGTCAATAATTCATTATGGGAAACAACTGCAAGAAGTGGTATTTGGTATACTAATCATTTAGTAATAAATAATTCTAATATAATAGCTCCTAAGCAATTTAGAAGATGTGATGATATTGAATTAAATAATGTAATATTGAGTGATGCTTTAGAAACATTTTGGAGTTGTAATAATATTAGACTAAATAATTGTAAGGCAACTGGTGATTATTTTGGAATGAACAGTAGTAATATTGTAATTCATAATTTTTATTTAGATGGTAATTACTGCTTTGATGGAGGTAGTAATATTACAATATTTAATTCAATATTAAATAGTAAGGATGCTTTTTGGAATTGTAATAATGTAACAATTTATAATTCTAAAATTGTTGGAGAATATTTAGCTTGGAATAGTAATAATATTACATTTATTAATTGTGAAATTGAAAGTAATCAAGGCTTATGCTATATGGATAATGTAAAGCTTATAGATTGTAAGCTTACTAATACTGATTTAGCATTTGAATTATGTAGTAATATTGAAGCTAATGTTTTAACTAAAATTGATAGCATTAAAAATCCTATTAGTGGACATATTCATGCTAAAAGTATTGATGATATTATATTTTCTCATGATATGGTAGATAAAGATAAAACATTAATTGAGGTTGATAATAATGATTAATTTTGATGAAAAAACTAATAGATTTAATGTTAATTCATTAAAATGGGATGTTAATTCTAATGAACTTCCGATGTGGGTTGCTGATATGGATTTTAGAAGTCCTGTTGAAGTAGAAGAGGCTTTAATTAAAAGAGTTAATCAAGGGTGTTATGGATATAATATAATTCCTGATTCTTGGAAGGATTCTATTATTAACTGGTGGAGTAAAAGACATAATTTTAAAATGGAGAAGGATTGGCTTATGTTTTCAACAGGCGTAGTACCTTCTATTTCCTCTGTTGTAAGGAAACTTACAAGTCCTGCTGAAAAGGTTGTTTTATTAACTCCAGTTTATAATATATTTTTTAATTCTATATATAATAATGGAAGATATATTTATGAATGCCCTTTAAAATATAAAAATTTTGAATATCAAATTGATTTTGATATTTTAGAAGAAGCTTTAAGTGATCCTCAAACCTCAATGTTAATTTTTTGTAATCCTCATAATCCAATTGGCAAAATATGGAGCTATGAGGAATTAAAGAAAATAGGAGAATTATGCTACAAATATAATGTATTAGTCGTTTCTGATGAAATTCATTGTGATATTACAAGACCTTATAAAAATTATATTCCATTTCAATCAGTTTCAAAGGAATGTAGAGAAAATAGTATTGTATGTATTTCTCCTACTAAAACCTTTAATATTGCTGGTTTACAAAGCTCTGCAATATCAGTTGTTAATCCTTTAATACGTCATAAGGTATATAGAGGTATTAATACTGATGAAATTGCAGAACCTAATAGTTTTGCGATAACAGCAGTTGAGGCTGCTTATAAATGTGAATATTGGGTTGATGAATTAAGAGAATATATTTATGAAAATAGAAGAATATTTAAAGAATATTTAGAAAAAGAATTACCAATGATTCGTTTAATTGAAGGTGATGCTACTTATTTGTTATGGGTAGATATTAATAATATTACTAATGATTCTATAAGATTTTGTACTTTCTTAAGGAAAGAAACTGGATTGTTTATTACTCCTGGAGATGAATATGGAAAATCTGGTAGGGGTTTTGTTAGAATTAATATTGCAACACAAAGAGAAAATATTTATGATGCTTTAACTAGATTAAAGGATGGAATAAATAAATTTTTGAATAAATAGAAAGTGTTATCATTTAAAAAATTATAGAAAGTGTTATCATTTAAAAAATTATCTATTCTTTTTTTAATTATCGTGGTATACTATAAGAAAGAATTACATTTACAAAAAGGAGAATATAGAGATGAAATTATCACCACTTCAAATTGCGAGATATCAATATCAACCAAAATTACCTGGTATGCTTAGAAATGGTATTTCAGAAATTTGTGTTAAAGAGGGAGAAGCAACACAAAGTGTAGCTGATCAAGAAAAGATTAAAGCTTTATTTCCTAATACTTATGGAAAAAAAGAAATTACATTTGAAAGAGGAACAAATACTTCAGTTTCAAAGAAACAAGTAGTAGGTGTTATTTTATCAGGAGGTCAAGCTCCTGGTGGACATAATGTTATTTGTGGATTATATGACGCTTTAAAAGCTACAAATAAGGAAAATGTATTAATTGGATTTAAAAAGGGTCCTAGTGGTTTAATTGAAGATGATTATTTAGTATTTGATGATGAATACATTAATCAATATAGAAATACCGGAGGTTTTGATATTATTGGCTCTGGTAGAACTAAACTTGAAACTAAAGAACAATTTAAGATTGCTAGTGAGGTTTGTAAGAAGCATGGAATTACTGCAATAGTTATTATTGGTGGCGATGACTCTAATACTAATGCTGCAGTATTAGCTGAATATTTTCAAGCTAATAATACTGGAGTCCAAGTTATTGGATGTCCTAAGACTATCGATGGAGATTTAAAGAATGAGGATATTGAATGCTCATTTGGATTTGATACTGCAACAAAAACTTACTCTGAATTAATTGGTAATATTGAAAGAGACTGTAATTCAGCAAAGAAATATTGGCATTTTATTAAGGTTATGGGTAGATCTGCTTCTCATGTAGCATTAGAGTGCGCATTAGAGACTCAGCCAAATATTTGCTTAATCTCTGAAGAGGTTGCAGCAAAGAAAATGTCTTTAGCTTCAATTGCAAATTATATTGCTGATAGCGTTGTTTCAAGAAGCAAGAAGGGAATGAACTTTGGTGTTGCAATTATACCAGAAGGTGTAGTTGAATTTGTGCCAGAATTTTCTACATTAATTCATGAAATTAATGAAATGCTTGCTGGAAGTAAGGCAGATGAATTTAATGCATTATCTAGCTGGAATGATAAGTATCAATTTATTAGTGAAAGATTAACAAAAGAATCAATGGCTGTATTTGCTATTCTTCCATTAAATATTCAACAACAATTATTCTTAGATAGAGATCCACATGGAAATGTTCAGGTATCATTGATTGAATCTGAAAAGTTATTCTCTGCTTTAGTTAAAGCAAATCTTGATGAAAGAAAAAAGAATGGAGAATATGATGGTAAATTTAATGCGCTACATCATTTCTTTGGATATGAGGGTAGATGTGCATTCCCATCTAATTTTGATGCAGATTATTGCTATTCATTAGGCTATAATGCATTCATGCTTATCCAATATGGATATAATGGATATTTATCTAAGGTATCTAATTTATCTAAGCCTGCTGAGGAGTGGGTTGCAGGTGGTATGCCTATTACTAAGATGATGAATATTGAAAGAAGACATGGTGAAGATAAGCCAGTTATTAGAAAGGCTCTAGTTGAACTTGATGGGAAGCCATTCAAGTATTTTGAGGCTCATCGTGATTTATGGAGTGTTGAAACTTGTTATACTTATCCAGGAGCTATTCAATATTTTGGACCTAGTGAGGTTTGTGATTTAACTACTGTAACCTTAGCTTTAGAAAAAGGAACCTTGAAATAATAATTAAATGAGAAGATCATCTATTTGGATGATTTTCTTTTTTATTTCTAATAAAAATACATATAATAATTAATGCTAAATATTTATAGATATTAATTTTGGATTTGTGTAAAACGCTTTACATTATATTTTGATATAAAATTACAAAAAAATTACTTATTCTATAATTAAAAATTCTTGAAGGTCGAAAAAATTGTGATATAATGTTATACGGAAATGTATTGGAGTGATGTTTTATGAGAATTGGTGTTTTAACATCTGGTGGAGACGCACCAGGAATGAATGCAACAATTCGAGCTGTCGTTCGTGCTGCTATCCAATCCGGTGATACTATCTTTGGTATTTATGACGGATACCGAGGCTTAGTTGAAGGAAAAATGACTGAATTCACCCGTAAGGATGTTTCAGAAATTATCAGTAGAGGTGGTACAATACTTGGTACAGCTCGCTTACCAGAATTCAAATATGAAACTGTAAGACAGCTAGCTATTAAACAGCTTGAAAGAAACGACATTGAAGCATTAATAACTATTGGTGGCGATGGTACCTATACAGGAGCCTTAAAGCTTCATGAAATGGGTATTAAAACCATTGGTATTCCAGGTACAATTGATAATGATATTGCATCTACTGATTATACAATAGGATTTTCTACTGCATTAAATACTGCTTGTGAAGCTATTGATAAATTAAGAGATACATCATCATCTCATCAAAGATGTTCTATTATTGAGGTAATGGGTAGACATTGTGGTGATTTAGCATTATATTCAGGAATATGCTGTGGTGCAGAATATATTATCACAAATGAAACTGGCCTTGATAAGGAAAAATTACTTAAAGATTTAAAACAAAATCGTTTAGCCGGTAGAAAGCACGCGATTGTTGTTATGTCTGAAAATATTACTGATGTTCATGCCCTTGCAAAAGAGATTGAGGAATATTCAGGATATGAATGTAGAGCTACCGTATTAGGTTATATCCAAAGAGGTGGTTCCCCTACTCCAGAGGATAGATTGCTTGCTGCTAGATTAGGTAAGTATTCTGTTGATTTACTTCATGAAGGTATTACTGGAGTTGCAGTTGGTGTAAAGGGTGATACATTAATTTATACACCAATTGAAGAAGCTTTGGCAATGAAAAATGAGCCAAAGGAAGAATTAAAGAAGCTAGTACAAAAAATATCATAAACTAGAGATGAAAAAGGAGAAAAGTATGAAAAAGACTAAAGTTGTTTGTACAATTGGTCCTGCAAGTGAGCAAAAGGATTGCTTAGAAAAATTAATTGGTACTGCAGGAATGAACGTTATGAGAATGAATTTCTCTCATGGCGATTATGAGGAGCAAGGCTTCCGTATTAAGAATATTAAAGCATTAAATGCTGAAAAGGGCTGGTTTACAGGTATGGCTCTTGATACTAAGGGACCTGAAATTAGAACTGGCTATTTACAAAATGATGAACCAGTAATGCTTCATAAGGGTGATATTATCCGTATTACTATGGATTACTCTTATTTAGGAAATGCTGATAAGGTAGCTATTTCTTATGCTGGTTTATATGATGATCTTCAAGTTGGTGGAAGAATTCTTATTGAAGATGGTAACTTAACATTAGTTGTTAAGGAAAAGGATGAGGCTAATCATGAATTAGTTTGTGAAGCTCAAAATGATCGTAAGCTAAAGAATAAGAGAAACTGTAATGTTCCAGGTGTAATTCTTAATATGCCTTATATTACACCAAAGGATAAGGCAGATATGGAATTCGCTTGTGATCAAGGCTTAGATTTCATCTTTGCTTCATTTGTTCGTCGTCCAGATGATATTAGACAAATTCGTGAAATTTTAGCTGCAAAGGGTAACACTCATATTAAGGTTATTTCTAAGATTGAAAACCAAGAGGGTGTTGCTAATATGGAAGAAATCATTAGACTTTCTGATGGTGTAATGGTTGCTCGTGGTGATTTAGGTGTTGACGTTGATGCATGGGATTTACCTGCTATTCAAAAGGATATGATCTTCATGGCTCAATCAACTGGTAAGATTGTAATCACTGCAACTCAAATGCTAGATTCTATGCAACAAAATCCAAGACCTACAAGAGCTGAGGTTTCAGATGTTCACAATGCAGTATTAGATGGTACTTCTGCAACAATGCTTTCTGGTGAATCTGCTCAAGGTGATTATCCATTTGAGGCTGTATCTTACATGGCTAAGATTGATGAAAGAGCTGAGGATGATATTGACCATGAGGCTATGATTAAGAATGTTGTTGAATGTAAGGAAGATATGACTGAGGCTGATGCAGTTGGTTTAGCTGTTGCTTCTATGTCTTCAGTATTTGATTTCCCATGTACAGTAGCTGAGGGTAATGTAGAACTTGCTTTAGCATTATCTCAATATCGTGCTGCAACAGATATTTTCTTCGCATGCAACAATGCTGATGATTGCCGTACATTATCAGTATTATATGGTATTCATGCAGTATTAGGTACACTTGAAGATGCATTAAAAGTAGCTAAGGAAAAGTTAGAATTAACTACTGATGATCAAGTTCTTGCTGTATCAGGAAGAAAAGTTGAAATCGTTGACGTTAAGTAATTTTAAAAATAATTTATGGCACTATTTATTAGTGCCATATTTTTATATAGGAGGTATAAATGTTTAAAATTGGCTGTCATTTATCAATAAGTAATGGTTTCTTAGCTGCTGCAAAGGAAATAGTATCAATTGGTGGTAATACCTATCAATACTTTTCAAGAAATCCTCAGGGAGGTGCTTCTAAGCCTTGGAATCAAACTGATTTTTTAAATTTCAAGAAATATGCAAAGGAAAATGGTATAGAAATATTATTATGCCATGCCCCATATACATTAAACGCTGCATCAAAAACACCAGAAACTAGAGAATTTGCTAGTATGGTATTTAAAGATGATTTAGCTAAATTAGAAGCTTTCGGTAATGCATTATATAATTTTCATCCCGGAAGTCATACAGGTCAAGGAGTAGAAATAGGTACAGATGAAATAGTAGAAATTCTTAATGATGTTTTATATGAAGAAATGACTACAACAGTATTACTAGAAACAATGTCAGGTAAAGGCTCTGAAATAGGACGAAGCTTTGAAGAAATAGCCACTATAATTAATAGAGTAAAGCTAAATAATAAATTAGGTGTATGCTTAGATACCTGTCATGTTTTTAGTGCGGGCTATGATATAGTAAATCATTTAGATGAAGTATTAGATGAATTTGATAGAATAATTGGACTTGACAGATTAAAGGCTATTCATTTAAATGATTCTAAAATGCCTTTTGCATCAAATAAGGATCGTCATGAAAAAATAGGATATGGTACAATTGGTCTTGAGGCAATAATTAATATTATAAATCATCCTAAGCTTAAACATCTACCATTTTATTTAGAAACTCCAAATGCGCTTAATGGATATAAAGAGGAAATAGAGCTACTTAAAAATAATTGGAGAAGCTAGTTTTGTGCTAATTTTTCCTTTTTTTCTGTTTATTTTAAACTATAATAAAAATGTAAAGGGGTGGTAAAAAATGTTTAAATTTATCAAAAGTATGTCTTGGTTTATCAAAAAGAATTGGTATAGATATATTTTAGTAGTATTTTTTGGATTATTATTAACTTTATTAAACCTTTTACCAGCCAAAATAATAGCTAATCTAACTAATGGTATAGAAAATAATAATCTAACAAACGATTATTTAATATATAATGTATTAATTCCTTTTATATTAACAATAATTGGAATATATATTATAGCTACAACAAAAAGATTTTGTCAAAATAGACTTACAACAACTTTATATTATGCTCTACATCAAAGATATATGGAATCTATCTTAAATCAGGATGCAACTTTTTTTGAAAAATATCAAGCAGGTGATCTATTAACAAGAGCCCTAGGAGATATTAATACTGTTAAATTTAGTGGTGGTAATAGATTATTAAATATTTTTATTGAGGCAATGACAGTATTAACTACATTTATTGCAATGTGTATACTAAATTTAAAACTAGCAATTTTTTGTTTTTTACCACTAACTGCTATTTTCTTTGCTAATTACTTTTTAAGGGCTAAGGTCAAAAGAAATTGGAAATTAGTTAGAGAAAAAAATTCTCTAATGGGAAATGTAGTACTTGAAAGTATTACTAATGTTAGAACAATTAGAGCATTTAGTAAAGAAGAGGAAAACCTGAAAAAGAATCTTTCATATAGTAACGATGCATATATTGTTGAAAAGAATAACTTAAAAATAAATGTTATTTTTCAGCCATTATTTCAAACTATAGTAGCAGTTTCAATGATTATTTGTTATGGCTATGGTGCTTATTTGTATTCTAATGGAGAAATTTCTTCAATTTCATTATTAATACAATTTGCAATGTATTTAGCATTATTTCAAAATCCATTAACTAATATTGGAAATATGCTTAATAATTTTTATCAATCATTAATTTCTGCAGATAGATTAAACGAAGTATATGATTCTAAAAGTAAAATAGAAGATACTAAGGGTAAGTTAATTGAAGGAGAAATTAATTCAATAGAATTTAAAAATTTTTCCTTTCATTATGAAAATGATTCTTTCGATTCAGTTTATAATATTAATTTAAAAATTAACAAAGGGCAAACAATTGGTATAGTAGGAAAAACTGGTAGTGGAAAATCTACATTAATTAGACAGCTTGTAAGACAAATGCCAACTGAACATGGTGGAATATATATTAATGATAAGTTAATTGAGGAATATCAAAAGGAAGATATTAGAAAGCATATAAGTTATGTTCCACAAGAGCATATATTATTTTCAAGAAGTGTAAAAGAAAATGTTGCCTTAGGTAAAATAGGAGCGACAGAATCTGAAATTGATAAAGCCATACAATTAGCAGATTTTAAAAAGGATATACCCTATTTATCAGATGGACTTGATACAATAGTAGGAGAATATGGTGTAACTTTATCTGGAGGACAAAAACAGCGTTTAGCTATGGCTAGAGCTTTTTTAAAAAATACAGATGTATTAATTTTAGATGATTCTTTATCAGCCGTTGATGGTGAAACAGAAGCTAATATTATTAATTCAATAAAAGAATTTAGAAGCAATAAAACTAATATTATAGTTGCTCATAGATTATCAGCAGTTATTCATGCTGATAAAATAATAGTACTTGCAAATGGAGAAATAGTAGAAAGTGGTACTCATGAAGAATTATTAGCTTTAAATGGTTGGTATTATGAACAATTTATTTCCCAACAAATGACCTCAAATGGAGGTGATGATAATGAGTAAAAAATATAAATTATTAGGTAAAATGGATTTATTTAAATTTATATTACCATATATAAAAAAACATTATAAAAGCTTTATATTAACAATAATTTTAACTTTGATAATCTCTATATTATCAGCCTTAACCCCATTTATTACTAAAAGTATATTAGATATATATTTACCTAATAAAGAATATTGGTCAATTTTTTATGCTTTATTGTTTTATTTATTAATAACAATTTCTCTTGCATTATCACGATATTTATTTCAATATGTTAATACCTTAACAGGTATGAAAATAGAAAAAACTATTAGAGAAGAAGCTATGGCCAAAATAAACAAATTACCAGTAGATTATTTTTCACTTGAGCCAGATGGAAAAATTGTAGCTAAGATTACATCAGATACTGCAGGGGTTAGAACCTTTTATACAACAATGTTTACAATATTTAATGCAATAGTAAATATAGTTATTGTATATACTGGAGTTATAATAATGGAACCAATCTTGGGATTATTAGTATTATTAATTGTACCTATAATAATATTATGGGTAACACTTTATCGTAGAAGGGTTCATCGCTATTTTGTCGATTTAAGGGAAACAGGTTCAAAAATAACAGGTAAGCTTAATGAATTAATTACAGGTACTTTAATAATTCAAGATTTTAATCAAGAAGAAGAAATGCTAGAAGATTATGAATCATTAGCCTGGAGATATGTAAAGAATGATAGATTAGCTAATACAATTAATATCTATTTTGGATGGGAGCTATTATCATTAATTAAAAGAATAACCGAAATAGCATTATTAATGTTTTTAGGATTTAGCTCAATCAATATTGGAGGAGTAATTGTATCTATAGGCTTAATTTCGGCATTTACTGATAATTTAGATAAAATGATAAATCCTATTAATGCAATATTTAATAATCTAAATGAACTAGAAGATTCATTAGTTGGGGCTTCTCGTAGCTTTGATTTTATTAATGAAAATAATGATACTAGAATTAATGATGGTAAAATATGTCCTAAAATTCAAAATGGAAATATTGAATTTAAAAATATTTGGTTTTCTTATGTTGATGATAAATATGTATTAAAGGATGTATCATTTAATGTTGAATCTGGAAAAATGATTGGAATTGTTGGTCACACTGGAAGTGGGAAGTCCTCATTAATGAATTTATTATTGGCATTTAATGATTATCAAAAAGGAAAAATTATAGTGGATGGTATCGATATCAAAGAATATAATAAAGCTTCTTATAGAGAAAATATTGGTATTGTTCTTCAAAACCCTTCATTGTTTAGAGGTACTCTAAAATCAAATATTACTATGGAAAGAGATTATTCTGATATAGAGGTTATTAATGTTTTAAATTTAGTAGGAGCAGGATATATGCTTAATAAAACTGAATTTGGAATTGATATGCCTATTTCATTTAGAGGAGAAAATCTTTCATTAGGAGAAAAGCAATTAATATCATTTGCTAGAATATTATTAAGAAACCCTAAAATACTTGTATTAGATGAAGCTACTGCTAATATTGATTCTGAGACAGAGGATAAAATCAAAAAAGCTATGGATGTAGTAACTAAGGGAAGAACTACATTTGTTATAGCTCATAGATTATCTACTATCAAAAATGCTGATGAGATATTAGTATTACATGATGGAAGAATTGTTGGACTTGGAAATCATGATTCTTTATATAATGATTGCTTACATTATAAAAAAATGTATGATAGTCAATTTAATAATAATTAAGAATTATTCTTTTTTATGTCTATTATTGATAAAAATTTAATAAAAATTTAATAAAAATTTAATATTTTATTTTCTATATAAAAAAAATATGATATAATCATTAAAAATTTGGAAAATTGGAGGGATTTATGAATTATAGAATTTATATATGTTCGAGTTCTGGAATTAATAATATTTCTCATCCTCCTACAATCAAGTCTATACCCCTAATATTAGAACCATCTCTAATTGAACAATATTATGAGAATTCTGATTTAAATAATGAAATGTTTATTACTAGAGCTAGACTTGATAATAGATATAAAAAAAATGTAAAAAAAAGAAGCATAAAAGAAATTAAAGAAATAATAAAGAAGGATATTGAAAACAAAATGACAGTTTATATTCTTCTTAGTAAGTATTATTCAGATGAAGATTCTGATTTATTAAGTAATGATAATGTATTTGCGTTTAATTATGATTTATATGGGAATGCTTTAATATCTATGGCGCTTTCTTTAGATAATGCTATTAGTAATAATTATGAAAAAATATATGATAATATGAATATTATAAAAAATAGTTATTATTCAATTTATTTTTCACCTAAAAATGATATTGAATGTCAAAGACATTATAAAAATATAGAAGATGAAATTAATATTTTATTTGATAAAGCTGATGCTTTTCAAATAATTGATGGTGAATTTAATTCTATAATAGCAAATAATGATTATTTATTAAATGAAATAGATATTATTGGTATTGATAATATTTATATTGAATATACAAATCAATATTCTAATTATTTAAATTATTTAGAAAATTTGATTTTAGCGAAGAATCCAAAAGCAGTAATAAAAAAGATCCAAATTTCTCCTAGTTTTTTCAACATAATAGGTGAAAATGCTATTGGAGTTGGATATATAAAAAATGAATAGGAAGGGTTATAAAAATGACAAAAAATTTAGTATTGGATGTTGAAGAAAATCCAAAAAAGATCTCTGAATGGCTATTATTTGCTGTTCAACACATTCTAGCAATGCTTGTTGCTTGTATTACTGTACCACTAATTACAGGACTACCTATTGCAGCAACATTGATAGCTGCTGGTATTGGTACATTAGTTTATATTTTATGTACTAAACAAAAATCACCAGTATTTTTATCTAGCTCATTTGCATATTTGGCTCCGATGTCATCTGCACTTGCGGTTGGATTAATTAATAATGCAGGTGGAAGAAATTATCTTGCATTAATTTTAGGTATGGTAATGGTTGGTGCAATATATGCAATAGTAGCACTTATTATTAAATACGTAGGTACTGCTTGGTTAAATAAGCTTTTACCTCCAATTATTGTTGGACCAGTTATTATGGTTATTGGATTATCACTAGCTGGTAGTGCGGTTTCTAATTTAACTAGCGCATCTGGAAGTGGTAGTTCATATAATTTATTAGCATTATTATGTGGACTTGTAGCATTATTTGTTACAGCAATATCAAGTCATTATGGTAAGGGAAAATTATTAAGCTTAATTCCATTTGTAATTGGTATGGTTTCAGGATATATTCTTGCAGTATTGATTACTTTATTTGGTTATACTATTGGTGGAGCTGAATATTGCAATATTGTTAATTTTGAACCTCTTGTAAGTATTTTTAGAAATTTTGATTTCTCTAGTATTATTAATTATAAATTATTTGTTCCAAATGATGATCAATCATTTATCTTCTTACGTTTTGATGAGATTTCTAAATTTGATTGGGTAACAATTGGAGAAGTTGCATTATTATTCGTACCAGTAGCATTTGTAACAATTTGTGAGCATATTGGTGATCATAAGAATTTAGGTCAAATCATTGATAGAGATTTATTAAATGGTGAACCTGGCATGCAAAGAACACTTTTAGGTGATGGTATTGCAACTGCAGTATCAGGATGCTTATGTGGTGCTGCAAATACTACCTATGGTGAAAATGTTGCGGTTATAGGTACTACTAAGATTGCGTCAGTAAAAGTAGTATTACTTGCTGCATTATTAACTATTGGAATTGGCTTTATAACTCCATTTTCTGCTTTATTATCTACAATTCCATCATGTGTAACTGGTGGTGTATCTTTAATTCTTTATGGTTTTATTGCATCAAGTGGTGTTAAAATGTTAATTCATGAGCATGTTGATTTTAGTGTAAGTAAGAATATCTTTATTGCATCAGTAATACTAGTTTCTGGTATTGGTGGTTTACAATTATTATTCTTCCCTAATGATGCTGGAAGATATGCTATCACAATTACATCAATTGCAGTAGCTATGATTTTAGGTATTTTAATGAATCTAGTATTAAGAGAACCTAAAAATGAAACTCCTAAAAAAGAAGAAAATACATCAGTAGAGGATTCAAAACAGTATAATTAAACCTATAAAACTTTATAAAACCTCCTAATTATAGTATAATTATGTGTACTATATAGGAGGTTTTTATATTTATGAAGTATTACTCAACAAAAAAGGTAACAGAAATATTAGGTGTAACAGCC
>JBGVLG010000172.1:0-4751 GCA_045124155.1 Anaeroplasma sp. | reverse complement strand
TTTTTCATTTTCTTTTTCATACTCCTTCCTTAAAACATCTTTTATAAATCCACTTAAACTACTCTTTTTAATTACCCAGCTATATAGTTTTATATCTTCAACTGTATTCTTAAAGCTTATGGTTATTATATTTGCTTTCATCTTTTCTCTCCTTATTTGTTTTATAGTATATCCTATGGAATATTTTATAAAAAGTGACAAGTTTTTATAAATTTTATAGAAAATTTTGTAAAAATATAGTGCATAAAAGATTACTAAAAATTATTGACTATAATAACAAATACAATTATAATTAAAATATAAATTACAATAATTAGAAAAGGAGGTGATAATATGAGATTGAATTTTCAAAAGAAACCAGACGATAGCATAAGATTTCTAATTACAAAAGAAGAAAAGGAATTTATAAAAGAAAAAGCGAACGAGAATCACTTAGATATGACTAATTTTATTAAAATGTGTATAAATGAATTTTTAGAAAAAGAACAAAATTAATTTCAAGAAGAAATAGAAGAAAGGTTATCTTAAAATGTTTAATATGTAGGAGGTATTAGTATGTTAATGATTTTTGAAAATAAAGAAGTAGAAGTATTTGAATTAAACGGACAAATTTTATTTAATCCATATCATGTAGGAGAATGTTTAGAAATTTCTCCAGAAGGAGTTAGAAAAGCGATTACTAGAATGAGTGGAAGACAAGTTATCAAACTTACAAATTCTAAAGTGACAGATAGTAACTTTAGAAAATTACACAACACAGGAGAAAACTTTTTAACAGAAAGTGGAGTATACAAATTAATATTTAAATCTAAAAAGAAAGAAGCCGAAAAGTTCCAAGATTGGGTAACAGATGAAGTATTACCATCTATAAGGAAAAATGGAATGTATGCAGTAGATGAATTGCTAGATAATCCAGATCTACTTATACAAATGGCAACTAAATTAAAAGAAGAAAGAGAATTAAATAGAAAATTACAAGAAGAAAATGAAGAAAAGAATAAACTAATAGAAAAGCAAAAACCTAAAGCTGAATTTTATGATGAAATAATAGATTCTACTACAGTAATTGGAATGAAAGAAGTAGCTGATATATTAAAGGTTAAAGGATATGGAAGAAATAATTTATTTAAATTCTTGAGAGAAAACGGAATACTAAATAGAAAAAATGAACCTTATAGAAAATATATAGAACAAGGATTATTTGAAATAAAAGAAAGTAAATATATTGTTGATAATGAAGTTAAAATAAAACCAACTACTTATGTTACTCAAAAAGGATTAGATTATATAAGAAAAATATTAAATAAACAAAATAAGCAGTAGACGAAGCTACCACTTATTAATTAGTTTAAAGTCAAAATATATAATAAACAAAAGAGATAATATCATTATAGTTTAAATTCAAATAAAAGTAAAGAGGTGTAAATATGCTATATAAAAGTTCAGATGGAAAAGTAAAAGAAATTTTAGGAAAATATGAAAATATAATATATAAAAGCATCGACAGAAGAGCAAAGGAAATATTTGAAGAAACTGGAAGTAACGAGGAAAGTTTTAATTTTATTACTGATAAAATAATTGATTTATTAAAGACACCATTTAACGGTACAACTTTTATGAGAAAATTAGTTGATCTTAGAAACAATTATGAGGAGGAAAGATAATATGGAAAAAGATTTAATTGCACAAATAAAGAAGTTTCAAAAATGGGCAGAATTACACGGGCATAAAGATACATTTAATAATTACATGTGGTATAAAGAAAATGTCCTTATTAAACGTGGTGAGATTTAATCTACTGAAATCAGTAATGTAATTAATGTTTTTTAATATAAAAAGGAGAATGAATATGTGGAAGAATGAATTAACTAAATTAAACTTTGAGATGGAAGAAAAGGAAATATGGCGAGATGTTGTAGGGTATGAAGGTCTGTATCAAGTAAGTAATTATGGAAATGTTAAAAGTTTAAGTAGAGAAGTGAATAATGGAAATGCCACATATTTCACAAAAGAGAAAATTTTAAAACCTATGGAAAATCATAAAGGTTATTTAGGAGTAGAACTTCAGGATAAATGGCATTTTATACACAGAATAGTTGCTACTACTTTCATAGAAAATCCAGAGAATAAACCTCAGGTCAACCATATTGATTGTGATAAGAAAAATAATAGGGTGGAGAATTTGGAATGGTGTACTAATTCAGAAAATCAAATACATGCTTACAAAAATGGATTAAATGTTAGAAGTGATAATGCTGGTCGACCAAAACAAAAAATAATGCAGTTAGACATGAATGATAATTTAATAAAAATATATGAGAGCATAGCAGATGCAGAAAAAGAAACTGGCATTAAGAATATCTCATATGTTATAAATGGAAAGAGAAAGAAAGCGGGTGGATTTAAGTGGAAGAAATATAGCGAATTTAAAATTAAAATAGCAGATTTTTTCAGCGGAATTGGGGCATTACACCAATCATTAAAAGAACTAGGAATCTCTGTAGAAGTAACTGCATTGTCAGAAATAGATATAGACGCAACTATTTCCTATGCTGCTGGGCATATAGATAATTTTAAAAACTTAGAATTTGAATATCCATCAGTAGAAGAAATGAGAGAATGGTTAATTGATAGAAATATCGGTTATAACTTTGAAAAGAATAAATCTTCAGTACCTAGAATGAAAGTGGAGAAATTAAAATTAGCATATAAGGCTAATGTGTTATTAAATAATTTAGGTGATATTTCTAAAATTAATTATGATGAGATTGAGGATTTTGACTTAATGAATATGTCCTTCCCTTGCACAGATTTATCTAATGCAGGACAACAAAGAGGAATGAAAAATGAAGATGGCACACCTACGAGAAGTGGATTATATGTATATAGCATAAAAGCTGTTCGTGCTAAAAAACCTAAATATGTAATGATTGAAAATGTTAAAGCATTAATTCAGAAGAAATTTATTGAAGATTTCTATAGTGTTATCAACGAATTAGAAAAATATGGTTATAATTGTTATTATCCAACAAAAGAAGATAAAAAAGGGAATAAAGTTCCTACTTGTTTAAATAGTAAAAATTTTGGAATACCACAAAATAGAGAACGTATCTTTGTAATAGCAATTAGAAAAGATATAGATACTAAAACTTTTGAATTTCCATTCGGAAGAGATTATGGAATTAGATTAAAAGATGTATTAGAAGATCAAGTAGATGAGAAATATTATATAGATAGAACAAAAAAATTCTTTATTAAAAATTCTTTTGATATGGAAAGAAAAGGTAATGGCTTTAGATTTGAACCTCACCTTAATAATAATGCTGCTATTGCAAAAACTATAACAACAAGAGCTGGGGGAAGAATGGATGATAATTTTATAATGGACAATGATATGGGAATAAATGAAAATAAATTTAAATTCGATAGTAAAAATCCAATCTTAGCTGATAATAATTTAAATCCTGATGATTTTAGAATTAGAAAATTAACCCCATTAGAATGCTGGAGATTGATGGGGTTCAGAGATGAAGCTTTCTATAAAGTTCAAGAATTAGGAATTTCAGATTCACAACTTTATAAACAGGCAGGTAACTCTATCGTAGTAAATTGTTTGTATTATATATTTAAAAATTTATTTAAAGATTATATAATTTAATTATATTTCATGTGAAATAATTGAAACTTTTCCATAAATTAAAGCTAGGAATTACTCCTAGCTTTTTATTTACATTTGAATAATTTTACACAACTCTACTAACTTTCTAGCAATAGCCTTTTTCTCTTCTTCAGTTAAATCCCTTGATTCTGATCTAAAATATTCATCAAAATAATCTCCAATAGTATAGCATTCATTTTCACCTAATATATCAGATATAGTTGTATTATATACTTGAGCATACTTTTCTAAATGATGTGGCCTTGGTTTCATTTTATTTTGCTCATGCTTAACTATATTTGTTCTTGCCAATCCTGTTAATTCAGCTACTCTTTGTTGAGTTAATCCTTGGTTAGTTCTTAATTCTCTTAGTCTTGCTCCAATGTCTTTCATTTTTCAATCTCTCCTTATAAACTGCAATTCAATGTTCTGTTTTAATAACATTATACACAACAGAATTAATTTGGTTAATACTTTTAAATTTACAGATATGGAATATATCTCCGTTCAAAATGTTATCTAAAAATAACAAAAAAGTTATTGACAGGTAACATTTTTTGTTTTATAATTAAATCATAACAAGGGAAGGGGAAGTGAGAAAATGAATCTAAAGCTTTTAAAGGACAAAAGGAAATTATTAGGATTAACTCAAGAAGAGTTTGCTGAAAAACTTGGAATGGCTAGAACTAATTACTTAAAAAAAGAAAAAGGAAGAGAAAACTTCAAACAGGAACAGATAGATAAAATAATAAAAGAATTAAAGCTTACTCCAAAAGAAGTAGTAGAAATATTCTTTAATAAATAAAATACTAAAATTTTATAAAATGTGTGACAAGAAGATAACATTAAATTAATAAACTTGCATATAAATGATAACATTCTGATGCTAAATAAGACGAAGTTGTCTAATAAGTATTAGGAGATGTGAGTATGAGAGGAAGACTTTGTAATGTAGAACAAAGACAATTTTTAAAATGTATAGGAGTTAATCCAAAAGACTTCTTGTTTATTAACGAAGATTTTGAAAGCTATACATTTATTCATAAAGCAACTGGAAAACAAGTATGTTTTAGGAGGTAAATATGTTAGAGTT
>JBGVLG010000171.1:0-8320 GCA_045124155.1 Anaeroplasma sp. | reverse complement strand
GTAGTGAAGCTAATAGCGTTGTATGTAAAACAACACTTAAGAATACAAAAAATTTAGCAATTTCAAAATATAAGGTTATTGAAGAATTAACAGAGTATCTAGAAAGAAAGTTAAATGAAAAATAATATTTTGAGTTTTTATTTGCGAAAATTCAAAAAGTCCGTTGAAATAGTTTGCAAATTAGTAATTTACACCAATATTCTATGAATATTGGTTTTTTGCCCGAACGAAATAAATCAAACTAATTGACAAAAATGTAGAATTCTACGAAAAAGGTGATTGTATGATAAAGCGTGAAAAATATCTTAATGAATTAATTAAAGCAAAGAAAAAGTCATCAAAATGATGACTTAGTCTATTTTGCTATTAATTTTAAGATTTCTCTTATTGTTGATCTTATCCATGGAATTGCATACTGGAACATTTTCATCAAAGGAGCAGCTAACAAACACAACAATAATAGTAATATTTTACTAGAAATTGATAATTGAGTAACCATGCCACCTGTTTGAGTAGAAATATCATTGGTAGATATTTTGTAATCTGTTACTATATTTCCTAAAACTAAATAATTCTCAGAATTCTTATGTGGATTCAATTCATAAGATGATGCACTATATTCTGTATAATATCCATTAATAATATAATTATTACTTGAAGTAACTGTAATTGTTGGAGCTAATATTGCATTATTTAATGAACCATAAGCTCCTGTATCATATGAATTTTCACCTCTATATAAAATATAAGATGATTTGGCATTTTCAACTCCGATAGATAATCCATCATTAGAATTATTAATATCAATTTCTTTATAATTCATTAAAGAATCTAAATAAAATAATTCTTTAAATCCATTATTTACTATATCAGAAATATTAAAATTAAAAATTTGATTAGATAATTTATATTCTCCTGCTTCTTCATCTTTAATAACATAATAATATGTGTCATTAAATAAAGCAGAGGTTGATTCTGCCTTGGCAATTTCAACGATAGAATTAGTTGATTTATCATTCATATATAATGAATATGCTTTAATAGGATCTTTACTCTTTGATGTAGTATAAGTTCTTAATTTACCATAAATTGAGAATATTGATTTATCTGTTCTAGTGGCATTAATATATATAGCACCAGGATTTTCTTCATTATCAGCATTTGTAGTAATTGTTGGTAATGATACAGTATATGGTTCAAGATCTAATGACCCATCTTTTAAAGTAGCATATATTGGCTCTCCATTAATTAATAATTGTAAATTTTCTGGATTAATAGTAACATTTAATGAATCTAAATTAGTTAAAAATACCGGAGCCTTATATGATTTTTCATTTGATTGAATACCATTAATTACATATTCACCATTTTTAAGCTCAATTGTTGGCATAATTCTATATTGTTTAATAGCTTCATCATCACTAGCAGTACCATATTTATTTGAATAGTTATAATATACACTAGAATTGGATAATTTTATATTAAGAGCTTCATCATTAGAATATACATAACCATTTTCATCAACTCTAATTGATGATATAAAGTCATCATCATATTTAAGGTTGTTAACTAATGCATAACCACCAAAATAGATATTACCTTGATTATCATAGCTTATATCAGGTATATTTACTAGCTTTTCGATTTGAGTATTATTAATTGCATAATAGAATCTACCATCTTCGTTATTTAAAACACTACTTAAAGTTGGAGTTTTAACATTATTATCTGTTTGAAGATCTATAACCTTACCATCAACAACATAATAATTATCTTTACTTATATCAATTTTTGGATATGAGGTTATCATTTCTATTGTTGCCGAATCTGAATAATATTCAGAAAAGCCAATAACAGGTCTAAATTCAAAGAATTGTGGTCCTGCAATTATTGCTATAAGGAATACTGTATAGCAAAAACCAAATAATCCTCTTCTTAAAGGATTAAATGGCTTACAAACCTTATTTAATACCATTAAGCATGTATGAGTAGCTGCAATAACAATAATTGTAGATAGAGTAGTTGAATCAAAATTTAAAGAATCCTTAAGACCAAATACAATTAATGATATTATTAATATTACTAATGCTCCAGGCAAAGCCTTTTTAATTACATTAATTAAGAATTTACCTTGTACTGGATTATTATTTGGTTCATATACTAAAATTACAGAAGGTAAACCAATTGCTAGTACATCAATTAGGAATAATTGATTTGTTGAAATTGGATAATTACCTGTAATTAGAGCTTGAATAGCTAATAATAATGAGAATATTGTTTTTGTTAAAAATAATGAGGCTACTGATGTAACGTTATTAATAACTCTTCTTCCTTCTTTTACAACATAAGGCATAGAATCAAAATTAGAATCTACTAATACGATATGTGAACAATTACGAGCAGCATCACTACCAGAAGCAACAGCAATAGAACAATCTGCTTCCTTTAATGCTAAAATATCATTAACACCATCACCAGTCATCGCAACGGTTAAACCATTCTCTTTTAAAGTATGTACTAATAATCTCTTTTGAGCTGGAGAAACACGACCAAACACAGTATATTTAGTTGCAGCCTTTATAACTTCTTGGTCAGTTAATCCATCAAGTGATATATAAACATCAGCATTTTCGACACCAGCTCTTTGGCTGATTTTTGAAACTGTTAAGGGATTATCACCTGAAATAACTTTAACTTGAACACCAGATTCTCTAAAATATTTAATAGTATTAATTGCATCAGGACGAATATTATCCTCAATCAATATCATTGAAACAACTTCAGGAGCATCTTCTGGCAATTGATTATCAATAATAGAACCATTCTTATGAGCTAAGCATAAAACACGATAACCCATTAAAGCGTATTTTTCGACTTCTTTTTTATATGCTGAAAAATGATTTTTTAATACAAATTCAGGAGCACCTAAAATATAGGTTCCATATTTATCAAAAGTAACTGCTTGATATTTCCTTTGGCTTGAAAATGGAATAGAAGCAACATGCTTAATTCTTTTTCCCATACCAAACTTTTCTTTAAGAGCTTGGCTAGTAAGGTTAGTATCCTGTAATGCATTAAGCATTGCAGATATAACATTTTTTGTAGCTAATCCATTAATAGAATTAAAATCTATAACATTTTTAACACTCATAGTACCATCTGTAATAGTACCAGTT
This sequence comes from Anaeroplasma sp., assembly GCA_045124155.1. GTDB lineage: Bacteria > Bacillota_I > Bacilli_A > Acholeplasmatales > Anaeroplasmataceae > Anaeroplasma. Next base: position 5,144 of record JBGVLG010000171.1, on the reverse strand, counting down.
TTATCAAGGCAAATACAATTAACTCTAGCAAGCATTTCTATACAATATAATTCTTGTACTAAAACATTTCTTTGAGATAATTTAATTACACCTATAAATAACGCGATACTTGAGGTTAAAAACAATCCCGAAGGAATCATACCAATCATAGCACCTGCGGTTTTACGAATAACTGGACGTAAATCCATATAATTTCCCATTCCATTAAAATAATCAAGGAAATTAAAATTAGTTAATCCTCCACGCATTGTCATACTAATAAATAATCCAATACCTAAAACAACAACTGGTACTGTCATAACCTTAATAATAAGATTTAATGAAATTAATAAATCACTTTTTGGTTTTTTATATTGTTTTGCTTGACTTGAAAGCTTTTCAACATAATTATTTTCTCCAACCCTATCAACTCGACATGTACATTTTCCAGATACAATAAATGAACCAGAATAAAGAATATCTCCAGGTTTTTTGATTATTGCATCACTCTCACCAGTTAATAGAGATTCATTAACCTCAACATTTCCTTCAATTAATATAGAGTCAGCACAGATTTGATTACCTGTTTCAAATAAAATAATATCATCAAGTACTACTTCATCTACTGCTATTTCTCTATTTACTCCATCTCTAATTACATTAGCTGTAGGAGCAGACATTAATCTTAAATTATCAATCATATTCTTAGCTCTTATTTCTTGAATAATTCCTAAGATAATATTGACTGATACTATAAGTAAAAATACTAAATCAGTAAATGCTTGAACTGATATTAAGAAACCCGCAATAATAAACATTAAAATATTAAAGAAGGTAAATATATTTGTAAAAAATATTTTTGGAATTGACTTAGTAGTTTTATCATCAATAGAATTAGTTTGTCCTTCACTAATTCTTTGATCTACTAATTCACTAGTAAGACCTTCTATAGGAAAATAGTATCTTTCAATTTCTGAAAGGCTTTTTTTCTTAACCTTAATTTTTTTCTTTTTTTCAGGTGTTGAATCTAAATTTGTCATAGATTCATTCGATATTATTAAAGTTTCTCTTTGTTCTTCTATCATTTTTGAAATAGGCTCAGAATTTGTTTTTTCTTCTTTAACTTCTTCTATTACTGGTTCGGTAGTAGGCTCTTCTATTTTTTCTTCAACTTGAGATTGGTTTTCTAAAATATTTTCGGCAACCGGAGTTACACCATCTTGATTATCTAATTGTTCTTCATTTGTTAATAATACTTCTTCATTAACAATTTTCTTAGGCCTTCCCATTTGCTACCTCCTTATTTATATTAATACATATGTTTATTAATTCTTCTATTCTTCTTATATTACTATTTAAATATAAATATCCAATAATAGCTTCAAATCCAGTTGCTTCCATATATGTTTGAATATCAATATTTTTTCTTACAGAATGATTATGACTATTTCTACCTCTTTTATAAATAGCTTCTTCATCTTCATTTAAAATATTATTATCTAAAAAATATCTAATAAATTTACTTTGAGATACTCCACTAGTAAATTCACAAGCTTTTTTATGAAGCTTATTAACGTTAGAATAGCCTAATGATAAAATATATTTTCTAATATATACTTCGTATATTGCATCTCCTATATATGCAAGTGATAATCCATTTAATAGATTCGCATCCATTATAAAATATTCCATTCTATAAGCTTGTTACGATAAGTATCTGCAGCAGTAAAATCTTTATTATTTCTTGCTTCATTCCACTTAGAATATATTTCTAATTCTTCTTCATTTAGTGGATTTATAAATAAATCAATACCTAATACATCTAAAATATCTTTAAATGTTTTTAACTTTATAGATAATATATCATATTTTTTACTTCTTAATGAAGTATTAATATCTTTCACTAAATTAGTAATTAAGGTCAATACATTTTGAACATTAAAGTCTTGATTCATATATTCTTTAAATTTTTCAATATCCTCTAATGAATTCTTAGTAAGCTCTATATTACGATATTGACATTCATATAAAGCTTGTTTATATGTTCTTTGCCATTTATCGTATTCTTTTTCATATTGGTTTTTTAACTCTTCACTGAAGCTAATAATACTTCTATATGGAGAAAAAAGAATAAGACTACGAAGAATCATTCCTTCTTTGGTATTTTTTAAATCTTTAACATAAATACAATTTCCTAAAGATTTACTCATTTTAGCTCCTTGAAGATCTAGTCTTCCAACATGAATCCAATATTTAGCTAAATGATTATGATATAATGCTTCACATTGAGCTATTTCATTTTCATGATGTGGAAATTTCAAGTCCATTCCTCCACCATGAATATCAATCATTCCATTAAAAAGCTTATGATTCATTACAACACATTCAGTATGCCATCCAGGTCTGCCTTTTCCAAATGGAGAATCCCATTGAATTCCTTCTTCGGTTTTTTTCCATAAATTAAAATCTAAAGGATTTTCTTTTTTATCATTAACACTTATACGAGCACCACTTTCTAAATCCTCGCTGACTTGATTAGATAAGCAACCATAATCATCAATTTTACCTACTCTAAAGAAAACATCTCCATCACTAACATAAGCATAGCCTTCTTTAATTAATTGATTGATAAAATCAATCATTTCATTGATATAGTCTGTAGCATGAGGAATTAAGTCAGGTTTTTTACTTCCTACCATTTTTGTTGCTTCAAAGAATGCATCTTCATAAAAATTTGCTATTTCTTTTTCAGTTTTATTAGATTCAATTGCTTTTTTTATTATTTTATCATCTACATCTGTAATATTAGAAGCATAGGTAACATCATATCCTATAAATTCTAGGTATCTTTTCATCATATCATAGAATATTACTGGTCTTGCATTACCTATATGAATGAAATTATAAACAGTAGGTCCACATACATACATATTTACCTTATTTCCATTAATTGGCTTAAATTCTTCAAGCTTATTTGATAAGGAATTATATATCATTAGTGCCATATTATCACCTCTAAAAGTGAGAAAAGAGCATAAAGCTCTATACTCAAAAAATTATTAATTTTCTAATGTTAATGCATCAATAGTATTTAATACTTCATAAGTACCATTTAAAACATTAGTTAATGTAGTATTGAATGTTAAATTAACCATTATTGTTGTAGTATCCGCAACACTGCCAAATTGAAGTTTATTTTCCTTTAAATATCCACAGTTATTTACTCTACCACTATTAGCACCTGTAAATAAACCAACATATACATATTGAGTTTCTTTCTTTACAGTTTCTCCTTCGGTTTCTCCTTCAGTTTTTTCTTCCTCTTTTACTTCTTCTTCAATAAATGGCTTTGCATAAAGCTTAATACCTTCTACTCTAGGTTGATAAGCACAGTTTTTAACCTCAGAAATAAAATCACTAAGATATCCTGCAAACCCACCTACATAAGCTTTTGTAGCTAATAAATTAGTTAATACATTAGTTTTTGCTTCATCTGCTGTTAAATCAGATACATCATCACCAGTATAATTACTCTTTTGACCAGCGTATCCAATAATATCAGAAACACTTATACAATCAGAAATATTGATTTGAGCATTCTTATCTTTTCCTAAGAAGCCTCCAATAAATAGATCATGATTAACATATCCTGTACCACTTCTTCTTGAATAAGCTATTTCAGCATTTGAATAACAATTCTTAATTAATCCTGTAGAGCCCACTGTACCAATAAAGCCTCCTACAATTGTATAGCCTTTTGATGAAGAATATTCACAATTAACTAAAATTTCACCATTAGTTCCACAATTTTCAGCTGTAATTTCTTTTGCATTACCACTAACCTCACCAGCAAGTAATCCAACAGATACGTATTTTCTTGCCTTAGACATTAATATTGAAGCATTATTTACTATTACATTATTGAAAGAACAATTAAATGCTTTTCCAACAACGCCACCAATATTTAATGTTGCTGAAGTAGCACCACTAAATTGATTTTCAGCATGTTTCTTTCCATAAGTTAATCCATTTACATTAATGTTTTCAAAATTAGTATATTCAGCATTTCCTACTAAAGCACCTATATCACTTGTACTCTTTGATCCTGTAGTAGTGAAATTAATTGTTTCAAGCGTTAAGTTTTTGAAAGTAGCATTTTTACTATATCCAAATAATCCACTAGCTGTAGCACTTTTTAATTTATAATTTATTATTTTGAATCCATTACCATCAAATGTTCCTTCAAATTTTGTAGAAGATGAATCAAATAATATTATTTCTTCTCCTTCTAAATCAATATCAGAAGTTAATCTATATGAAGCTTCAGAAATATCAGTATCGATTTCTTTTAAATCATATGCAGTATGAATTTCAATTACCTCATTTGATGCATCACCTGATTTTGTTTTAAAGGTTTCAGTTTGAATTAATTCATCCTTTTCATTCATATTGATATATAATTCAAAGGTATATTCTGTTTCAGCTGATAATCCTGTAAATTCACAATTAGATTTAGAATAATCATTTCCACTAAATGATAATGTTTTATAAGCACTTGATGATGATTGATCCTGTCTTTTTACAAATGCAGTAGCATCACCTGACTCTAATGGTCCATAATTATAGAATTCAACATTGATTTTTATTGATGTTGAGGAGCATGTAGCAGTCATATTTCCTTCTACTCCACTACCTGAGCAGCTTATAAGTGTTAAGCCTAGTATAATAGCGCAAATAAACGCAAATAATCTCTTAAATTTAGTCATAAATAATTCTCCATTTCAAATAATAAAACTTTAAAAAAATATTTAGAATATCATTAACTATTATACCTTAACACTACGAATTATACAAGAAAAAAATATATCACTAAAATAAAAATCACTATTTAAATAATTAGAATAATAGTTTATATACATCTCTAACTATAAATACTATTTATTATTTAATCTCTTTGATAAATAATTAGGTAATTCCTCTATTAGCTTATATTTAGATATACCTATATGTGTTGATGAATTTGATAGTGTTGTTTCAGCAACAAACTTATCTGCTTCTTTACATAGTAGTAAACCTATTGTAGGGTCATCTCTATCAGTTTTTTCTAATCTATCTATCGCATTAACATAAAATACTAGTTGTCCGAAATCAGATGGATGAAACTT
>JBGVLG010000170.1:0-2795 GCA_045124155.1 Anaeroplasma sp. | reverse complement strand
CATGATGTTACTATTAATAGTTGTAATGATGTTAGAGCGTTGTATGATGAACTAGTATTAGATGATATAATAGCGTATGATCCTAAAGATAAACCTGATGGTGTCATATTTAGAGCTAATTCTGTTCAAGTTTTAAATGAGGTTTCTGGAAAGGTTATGCATGAAGGAGTAATGCCAGAAGCTAAAATAATTGATATGATGTCAAATATCATAAATTTTTTAAATGATGAATCAGTGGAGCCGGTAATTAGAATTGCTATTTTTCACTATATTTTTTCTTATATTCATCCTTTTTATGATGGAAATGGTAGAACTAATAGGTATATATCATCCTTATATTTAAAAATGACATATAATCCAATAATTGCTTTTAGATTAAGTCTGACAATTAAAGAGAATAAAAAACAATATTATGATGCATTTGATTATACTAATAGTAAATATAATAAAGGAGATATTACTACATTTGTATATGAATTTATTGATATCATTTTAAAGGCTTATGAAAAAACATATGATTATCTAATGATAAAACAAAGCGAATTGAATGATGCTTCAAATAAATTATCCAATATGGAGATTTCTAATCAAGAAAGGAATGTTTTATGGTTGATATATCAAACAGAAATTTTTAATGGTGAAAAGGTTAATATTAAAGAAATTTCTTCGTTTGTCGAAGTATCTGAACCAACTGCAAGAAAAATACTTATTTCGTTACTTAATAAAAATTTGATAAAAGAAGAAAAACAAGCCAAATATAAAGTATATTCACTTGATTCTAATTAGTGGATATCTTTTTTGTAACAAATGTGCTACAGTTGAATCGGTATCCACAGGAAAAAACTCAAAAACAAAAGTAATTATATAATGATTAAAATTCAATTGATTTTTTGTCACAAAAATAGTATAATAATTGTGACAAAAGGTGGTGGTTAAAATTCAATTGCAAGAAAAAATAATCGATAAAATCGAACAATTAGATTTAAATGCTTTTACAATTAACGATATTATTGAATTAGGCTCTTATAATAACTTAAGAAAAACTTTGGAACGTATGACCAAAGACAAAATAATTAGAAGACTTATTAGAGGGGTTTATGATATTCCTAAATATAACAAAACATTTAATATGTATACTCCACCATCAATAGATGGAATCGCTAAAGCAATTGCAAGGAATTTTAACTGGGATATTTATCCCACTGGAAACTATGCACTTAATATTTTAGGACTTTCAACTCAAGTACCATCTAAATATATTTATATTAGTTCAGGTCCTTATAGAAAATATGACTATGAGGGAAATACTATTGAATTTAAACATGCTTCATTAAGAGAGACTAATTCATTTTCATATAATACAAATTTAGTTATTCAAGCAATAAAAGAATTAGGAAAAGAGAATATAAATTACAATAATTTAAAAGTAATTGGTAATAACTTTAGTTTAGAAGAATTAGAAAACATTTGTAATGAATCTAAAAATACAACGATATGGATTTATGAGTGTATCAAAAGAATGCGAGGTATTAGTAATGAAAAATGTTGTTAATATGAGTAAAGAAGATAAACGTTTTATTTTTGATACAACTGCGATGAATATGAAAATACATCCATCAATAATTGAAAAGGATTTTTGGATTTGTTATATACTAGATTTCTTATTTAATGATTCAAAATTCAAAGATTATTTCACATTTAAAGGTGGAACAAGTTTATCAAAAGCCTATAATGTTATATCTAGAATGTCTGAAGATATAGATATAATATTAAATTGGCAACTGCTAGGAGCTTCAATTAATGAGCCACTACAAGAAAGAAGTAAAAGGCAGCAGGAAATTTACAATGAAAGACTAAACAATCTCGCTAAAGAATTTATAGCAAATGAATTGTATTATGATTTGTTAAATGGTTTATCATATATAGCTGATTTAAAGATAGAGGTTAATAAAGAAGAGCAGTTAATAAACATATATTATCCAAAAACGTATGATGTTAATATAGGCATTCTTCCATGTGTCAGATTAGAAATAGGTCCTTTGGCAGCATGGACACCTGCTGAAGTCATGAATATTAATCCATATATAAGTAATATTATACCTAATTTTAATGTTATTGGAACTACAGTTAGAACTGTTTCTATTGGAAGAACATTTTGGGAAAAAATAACAATTCTACATAGAGAGGCAAATAGACCAGAAAATAAAAAGATGCCTAAAAGATATGCTAGACATTATTATGATGTATACCAAATTTTTAATTCTCAATATGCAGATGAAATACTAAATGACAAAGGAATATTGAGGAGAGTAACTGAATTTAAAATCAAGTTTTATAATGATAATTGGGCAAAGTATGATGATGTTTTGAGTGGTAGTATTAAAATATTGCCACCGGAATATAGATTTAAAGAGTTATATGAAGACTATGATTCTATGAAAGAAATGATTAGCGGTGAAATTCCAAGTTTTGATGAAATATACATCTCTTTAAAAGAATTAGAAAAAATAATTAATAGATAGTTTCTTAAGGAGAGCGAGGGATTAAAATGCTTTGCTCTTTTTGTTTTTATCTGCGAAAATTCAAAAAGTCCGTTGAGTGCGTATGCTTGCTTACGAAGATGAATTAGTAAAATAATTTATATCAAAATAATTGTGACCACAAATTTTAACCACCCTACCATTTTATAATAATTTTGGTATCATTTAAGTATATTAAGGAGGTTAAACTATGCCAAGACAATATACTCAAAGGACGCCAGAAGAAAAATATGGTATTGTACAAGATTATTTCTC
>JBGVLG010000169.1:0-2469 GCA_045124155.1 Anaeroplasma sp. | reverse complement strand
GAAAAATTGATTATATAATCTCCAGGAAGGAATATAATTTCACTAAGAATTTATATTATTATTTCCATAAAATCTGCTAAAGCTTCGAAAGTCATTTCATTCCCTCAGCTTCTTAACGCAGATTTTATTCTAATAATAATTTGTAAATGATAATATAACAATGAATAGAAAATGGAAAATAAAAATGTACAAAAATGATCATTAGTTATATCCTATTTATGGGAGGGATACTAATGATTATGAATTTACAAGGTCAATTAACTATATTAAAATCTATGAATATTAAACCTAACTTTTCAGAGTTAGCTAGAGAATATGATTTAGATCGAAGAACTGTGAAGAAATATTATGAGGGATATGAAGGTAAATCAAAAACTAGAAATAAAAGTAGTAGATTGGATCAATATTATATTGAAATAAAAGAAAAGCTTGCCATAAATGGCGTTACGATAAATGGAGTATATCAATATTTTAAAGATAAATATGGTGATATAGGAACTTATTCAAATTTTAATAAATATGTAAAACTTAAAAACCTGAAACCAAAGAAAGCCATAAGAGGACATGCTAGATTCGAAACACCGCCTGGCAAGCAAGCACAAGTTGATTGGAAGGAAGATATTAAGTTGACTTCAAAATATGGTGAAGTTTTTATTTTCAATGTATTTTCTTATAAGTTAGGAAATTCAAGATTCTGTTGTTTTACTTATAAAAAAAATAAAACACAACAAGATGTATTTGAAAGCCTAATAGAATCTTTTAAAATGACAGGAGGTGTTCCTAAGGAAATTTTATTTGACAATATGAAAACAGTTGTCGATATCACTAAAGATGGAAGAAAAATAAATAGCAAGCTAAAAGCTTTTGCCGATGACTTTGGATTTAAAATTACATTGTGTAAACCAAGGCATTCTTATACTAAAGGAAAAGTAGAATCTGCAAATAAATTTGTAGAATGGATATTACCTTATGATGGAGAATTTGAAAATGAATCAGACATCATTGAACTGCTTCAAAGAATAAATTCTAAGGTTAATCAAGCACCAAACCAAGCAACTAACATTCCACCTATATTATTATTTCAAAAAGAAAAGGAGTATCTACTGCCCTTACCAAGTAATCATATCATAGAGTCCTATATGAACTACGACCGTCAAACCAAAGTTCATAAGGATTCACTAATAACTTATAAAGGAAGTAAATACTCTGTACCACCTAAATATATAGGTAAATCTGTAACTCTTAGAAGAATAGATAAAGAATTACAAATATATTTTAACACAGATTTAATTTCAACACATCAATTAAGTGATAATAAGATTAATTATAATGAATGTGATTATAAAGAAATTTTAGGATCAGTGTTAAAAAATAAGAGTACGGATGATATAGAATCGCTAGCGGAAGCTAATTTAAAACAGTTTGATGCCTTTTTATAATTAAATAGGAGGATAATATGAATAACTATGTTAAATTACTAAATAATCTTGAGGAGTTAGGATTGCTTAATATCAAAGCTAGTATTGATAAATATATAGATCTAATTAACTCTGGAAATAAAAGTATTGTTGATGCTCTTTATGAGTTAAGTAATTTAGAAATTAATGCAAAATCTGATAGAGCTATGCAGGCCTGTGTGAAAGTTGCTAACTTTCCATTTTTAAAGGAAGTTACAGATTTTGATTTTGATTTTCAACCTGCAATAAATAAGCAGCAGATACTTGATTTAATGACTTTAAGATTTATAGAAAATAAAGAAAATATATTATTTGTAGGATCATCCGGCGTGGGTAAAACCCACCTGGCGACCTCTATTGGAATAGAATGTGCTAAGCATCGATATTCAACATATTTTATATCTTTTCAGGATTTAATTTCTCAATTAAAGAAAGCTTTATCTGAAAATAGATTAGATATAAGACTTCGTCATTTTTGTAAATATAAGATTTTAATAATAGATGAAATAGGATATTTACCTATAGATATTGATGCAGCAAATCTTTTCTTTCAATTAATATCTAAAAGATATGAAAAACATTGTACAATAATAACTACTAATACTAATTTTTCTAAATGGTCTGATATTTTTGGAAATTCCGTTATCGCAAATGCGATATTAGATAGACTTTTACATCACTCTCATATTATATCTGTAAAAGGACCTTCTTATAGAACTAAATCAAAATTAGAACATTTAGAAAGCTCTTTGACTAAAATGTAAATTCTAATTATTGTACATAATTATTTTCCAATTTTTATACAAAAATATATTGACATTTACATATTTATTTTATAAACTCTACTATCCCCAACTTGAATTATGTAATATTTATCATATATACAAAGTAATGCAGTTAAAGTTGTTCCTATTTTTATATTATTTTTTGTTGAGTAGTCTACTATTGCTTTATTAACTTTATATATATGTTCATTTAATGAATTTACTATTTCTGAATCTTCCTTAGTTAT
>JBGVLG010000168.1:0-45519 GCA_045124155.1 Anaeroplasma sp. | reverse complement strand
GTTTTGATTTAATATCAATTGTAAGAAAATCAGTTACAATAGAAGCCATAGTATCACCAAAGGCATTTTACTACAAATTGATAAAAATAAAAAGAGGGCATTGCCCTCTGATAGGAATGTCACTAAGATTTTAATCTTGTGACATTCTTTTTTTATATTTTAATAAAATTAATTTATTTTAATTTAAAAATATGTTATCATTTATTTACATATAAATTAGTCTAAATAAATTTATTATGGAGGAATTATGTTAAATAAAAAGGATAGAAAAAAAATTAAGATCATAATTGGCGTATTAATTGTCATAGATTTACTTATTTTAGGATATTATTTATTAGATGCATTTGTATTACCACCAGATGGGGTAAATTTCTATAATGAGCATTTTTGTGCAATGATTTGTTTATTTATAGTTGGTGTAATAGCATTATTACTACCAATGGTTGGTACTACTAAATATGGAGATGGTAAGGGAGACTCAATGATGATTGTCGTTGGATTCTTACTAATGCTATGTGCAATTATCTCAGTAATCTATTCATTCTTAGGAATATAAGAAAATATTTCATTTTCATTGTATTTTAATAGATTTTTGGTTATAATATAAGTGCTAGGAAGAAGGCCGTGGAGCTCAAAATATATTTAATAGAAGCTGAGAGTATACTTGTGCGGACGCTCTTAACTGAGAACCCTAATAGATACTAAAAAGAGGCTTCAGCCGTGGTGAACATAGTTCTTCACGAACCTTCCTAGACAATTTGCTTAATAAGGATTGTAAATGAATACATTTGCAGTCCTTTTTTATTATTATTTTGTGGAAATATTTGTCTAATTATGATATAGTAATAATGTTAAAATTTAATGGGAAGAGAAGAATATGAATCAATTTGAAAACTTAAATGTATCAAACTCAATTATTGAGCTTTTAAATAAAGAAAATATTACCGAACCAACTCCAATTCAAAAGGAATCAATTCCATATTTACTAGAAGGAAATGATGTAATAGGACAAGCTCAAACTGGTACTGGGAAAACCTTTGCTTATGCTATTCCAGCTATTATGAAAATAGATTCAAATAGTAAGGATGTTCAGGTATTAATTTTATGCCCTACTCGTGAGCTTTCACTTCAAGTATCTATTGAAATAAAAAAATTAATTTCTAATAATAAAAAATTAAAGGTATGTACAATATATGGAGGAGAATCCTATGAAAAACAATTTAAGGAGCTAGCTAAAAATCCTCAAATTGTCGTTGGTACTCCAGGAAGAATAATAGACCAAATAAATAGAGGTAAATTAAAATTTGATAAAGTAAATTATTTGGTATTAGATGAAGCAGATGAAATGCTTAAAATGGGATTTCAAGAGGATTTAGAAACTATTATGGCAACAATGCCTAAAAATAGACAAAATGCTTTATTTTCTGCAACTTTACCTCCATTCATAACTAAAATTGCAACAAAATATATGAATAATCCTAAAATGGTAAAAATAGAATCTAAAACCTTAACAGTAGAAGCAATTAATCAAATTGTATACTATGTTAAGAAGGAATCTAAGCAAGATTTATTAATTAGAATTTTAGATTATTATAAATATCGTTCTGTAATGATTTTTGCTAATACAAAGGCTATGGTAGATGAACTTGTATTATTTCTTCAATCCTATGGCTTTAAGGCAGATGGACTTCATGGAGATTTAAAACAATCCTTAAGAGATAGAGTATTACAATCCTTTAGATCAAAAAGTATTCAAATACTTATCGCAACAGATGTTGCCGCAAGAGGAATAGATATAGATGGAATAGAGGCAATAATTAATTTTGATATTCCAAATGAAAATGAATTATATGTTCATAGAATAGGAAGAACTGGTAGAGCAGGCTCTAAGGGTATGGCAATTACTATTTCTACTTCTCGTGGAAGAAGCAGAATTAAAGAGCTTGAAGCTTATACAAAAGGTCGTATTACCCCACTTCCTATACCTTCTATTAATGATATTAATAGCTCAACAGATGATATTTTATTTAATAATATTATGGAGCTTGCAGAACTAAACAAGAATAATCATAATTATGATATCTTAATTCACAAAATTGCCTCAAGAATATCAGACCCTGTACCTATTATTATTGCATTACTAGAAATGGCAGATGTCAAATCAAAAAGAGATTATCCTGAAATTGAGATATTACCTTTAAATTCCTCAAAAGAAAGAAAAAAGGAATCAAAGAATAATAAAACAAATTCAAAAAATTCAAAGGATATAAAGAAAAAAACAAAAGCAGTTATTGAAATAAATGTTGGTGAGGTTGATAAAATAAGACCTAATCAATTAGTAGTATTATTTCATGATGAATTGAAGATACATCGAGAGCACTTTGGAAAAATAGTAATTAAAAAGAAATATACCTTTATTGAAATAAATGAAGAGGCTTTAAGATTTCTTAAAGGAATAAATAAATTAAAAATAAATGGTAAAAGTCTAAATTATCGTATTGTAGATTCTTTACCTAGATAGGAAATAATATGCGAATAGTTGGTGGAAAATATCGACATAGAATAATAGAAATGACAAATTTAGAAACAACAAGAGAAACACAAGATAAGGTTAGAGAGGCTATTTTTAATAGTATTGGTCCTTATTTTGATGGGGGAATCGCTCTTGATTTATTTGCTGGGTCTGGGGCAATGGGAATAGAGGCTTATTCTAGAGGAATTAATCATATTTATTTAAATGATTTAGAAAATAAAGCCTTAAATATTTGTAAAAAGAATTGTAAAGCCTTAGGAATTACAGATGTAACCTTTACAAATATGGATTATTCTAATTTTGTTAAAAGTATTAATACTAAATTTGATTTAATTATTTTAGATCCACCTTATAAAATGAATAATATTGATGATATATTATTAGCTATAGAACCTATAGCTAATGATAATGCAATAATAGTATTTGAAATGGCTAATGATAGTAAATATTCCGAAAATATTGGTTCTTTATTTTTGAAAAAAGAAAAAAAATATGGAATTAAAAAGGTTGCTATATTTTTAAAGGGGATGATTTAATGCTTTATAAGAATTTAAAAAGTATCTATAAAAGATTTAAAAAAAATGATTATTGGAATGTTTTAGGTGTAGAAAATTTCTTTCATATAAGAAGTACTGAAAATCATAATTCAGTTATTTCCTTTTTAGATAATAGAATTAATGATGTTAATGCTATTCAATTTGTTGTTACAAAAAGAGGATATAATTTTATTCATGATTTATTAGAAGTAAATCATTTTGAAAGCTCATTATTACTAGAACCAGAAGTACTCACTATTTGTTCAATAAAAAAAGAAGATCTTACTGATACTGAAAAGCTATATATTAAAAGTATAGGTGGTAATATCACTAAGGATAATAATATTTTAGCATACACATATAAATCTGGTTATACTAAAAGATTTTCTAATTTAGATGAAATTGAAACAATAATAGAGCATTTATTTTTTATGGAAGCTATATTAGAACAAGATTTTGATAAGGTAATGGCTAATATTTCAAATGGATTAATTAATTATGCTTATTTTAATATGGATTCCCAAAATTTTTATTTATCTAGTGAAGAATATTTTGAATTGAGAAATAAGCCTAAATATAAGCCTTGTTTTGATGCATTAGCTAATCAATATTCAAACATTACACCTGTAGATGATGAAGGATATTTGATAATGTATCATTTACCAATATCAATAGGCAAAAAGTTTGAAAACCCATTTTTATTAATATTTTTTTATCCAAATGCTAAAAAAATATATTTTGATTATTCAGTATCAAATGTTTTTAATGCAAAAAATGATATTTTTATCCCTATTGATAGTGCTATAAGTAAAATAGGTCTACCTATGGATTTATATATAACTAATCGATATTTATATGCATTAGTATCTAAAACATTAAGAGCATTAAATATTAATCCAATTTTTAATCTAGATATTTTAGATGTTAATGAGAATATTCCGTTAAATTCAATTTTATATAATATTTCTATAGTATTAGATCAATATGTCACAGATTACCATTATAATAATAAAAAAGAAACTATTAATATTTTAAATATAATAGTTGATAAATTAAATCAAATAAATTTTGATGAATTAATTGAAAAAAATTTTGATTATGATTATAATGAAGATGATGATTTCAATTCAAATATAGAAGAAATAAATTAGGAGGATAATATGAGAGTAGGTATAGATGTAGGTGGAACTACTGTAAAGATAGGTTTTATTGATGATTATAAAATTATTAAAGCCTATGAAATTAATACTAAAAAAGAAACATTATTTGATGAGGTATTAGCTTCAATAAAAAAAGTTAGTGAGGAAAATAATTATAAAATAGATTTTGTTGGCTTTGGTCTACCTGGAGTAGTTAAGGATAATATTATAGTTAAATTACCAAATATAGGTATTCATGATTATAATCTACAAGAAAAATTCAATGAATATTTTGATGTACCTATGGCATCAAGTAATGATGCAAATGTTGCAGCATTAGGTGAGGTTATTTGTGATCCAAATGCATATAGCTCTTGTTATATGATTACATTAGGTACAGGAGTAGGTGGTGGTTTTGTATTAAATAACGAGGTTATTAATGGAAATCATTCATCTTGTGGAGAAATTGGACATACTTTTATTGATTATGTACATAATTATAAATGTTCTTGTGGACTATCTGGCTGTTTAGAGACAGTTGCCTCAGCTACAGGTATAGTAAGACTTGCAAGAGAATATTATAATAAATATGAAACATCATTAAATTATGATACAATGGATTGTAAAGCTGTAATGGATGCCGCTAAGAATAATGATCCTTTAGGATTATATGTATATAATTTAGTATGTGATTATTTAGGAAGAGCTATTGCCAATATTGCTTGTACTACAGATGTAGAATCCTTCTATATTGGCGGTGGAGTATCTAAGGCTGGAGAATTTTTACTTAATGGAATTAAAAAATCTTATTCCAAATTTGCTTTTTATGGACTAAAGGATACTATTATTACTCTTGCTAAGCTTGGAAATAATGCTGGTATGCTTGGTGCTGCATATTTAGTTAAGAATATTTAAGGAGTGATATTTTGGAAGTAGAAAAGAAGAATTTTTTTGAAAAATATGGATTGATTTCTGCAGTTTTATCTTATTTAGCATTTTTCTTAATTCTTTCATCATTTATTTTATTAGGACTATTTCTATTTTATTCATTTACATATTCCCTAGATTTTAAAAAATTAATTGGCATGGCATCTCTTAGTTTAGTTACTGAAGAAGATCTTAAAATATTTTATGGATATGGAGATAATTATGTTAATGCTTTTGCATTATCAAATGCTTGGGGTAATTTTTTAGCATATTTATTTTCTTTTATTACTGTTACAATTTCAATGATTTTTTATCTAAAAAAGGATTTTTTAGATTTGAAAAATAATTATAAAAAATTAATTATTTATACAATAATAGCTACTGTATTATTTATGGGAGTTTCATTTTTAGTGGAATTTTTAGTAGGGCTTGCTGTAAATGATAGTCAAAATCAAAATTTAATTGTCATTATTATGCAAAATGGTGGAGCAATACCTATGGCTATATGTACAGTATTATTTGCTCCTATAGTAGAGGAATTAATCTATCGTAAGGTAATATTTGAATATGGAAAGAAAATACATATTGCATTTTCTTATGTTGCATCAATTGTTTTATTTTCATTACCACATATGATTTCAACTAATAATACAAATATAGGTATTTGGTTATTACAAGCTATTCCATACATAACTAGTGCTGGTTTGTTTGCAGTAATATATCATAAATCAAATTATAATATATATGTAACTATATTTATACATATGGTAAATAATCTAATTGCAGTATTATTAGTATTAATTTAGGAGGTTTTTATGCTTAAGAAGAAAATAACAGATTATAATAAGAATTTCTTTGATGAAATAAAAAATTCTCATGCAATATTAACTGCAGGAGATAAAAATGTAGGCTTTAATAGTATGACAGTTTCTTGGGGTGGAATTGGAGTATTATGGGGAATGGATGTGGCTTATGTTTTTGTTAGACATTCTCGTTATACTTATAAATTTATTAATGAAAGTGATTCAGTAACTTTAGCATTTTTAAATGATAATTATAAAGAAGCTAAAGCTATATTTGGTTCTAAATCTGGTAAGGATATCAATAAATATGAGGCTTCAGGTCTTCATCCTACATTTGATCCAGATTATAATGGATATTATCCAATGGAAGCAGATTATGTTTTCAAAATGAAAAAACTATATTCTATTGATATTCCATATGATAATTTACCTAGTGATATTAAAGATAAATTTTATAAAAATGGTGATATGCATACTATGTATGTATGTGAAATTAAACAGTTTCTTGTTAAAGAATAGAACTATTTAAAAATAATATGAAGTAAAAAAACATTTAATTTTACAACTTGTTAACAAACTACCTTTTTTCAAAAGAGGTAGTTTTATTTTTTTATATGCTTTAGAACGAATCAATAAATGCATTTTAGAATTTACCCACATGTCAATT
Source organism: Anaeroplasma sp. (assembly GCA_045124155.1). Lineage (GTDB taxonomy): Bacteria > Bacillota_I > Bacilli_A > Acholeplasmatales > Anaeroplasmataceae > Anaeroplasma. The sequence continues at coordinate 38,914 of JBGVLG010000168.1, read as the reverse complement.
TAAGAGTGAAAAGTAAAAAATAGCGTTGACGACTTTGTCAACGCTTAAAGATAAGGATAGGCCTTATTTTATTAAAACAGTATTTAATTCATTTTGTAAATCTAATCTATCTCTATCTAATACATATGAAAATTCATCAAGTATCAGCTTTAAAGCATCCTTCATTGCGGCTTCATCAGTCGCATGAAGTTTTCTTCCTTTTCCTTTTAAGCTTATTTGATGATTTTTTATTGATTTAATTAGCTTTAGATTTTCTCTTCTATTACCTTTTTTTACTATTTCTGAGAATTCTCTTTTTCTTTGATTATCATTATCTATCCAATAGGTATCTATAAATGGTATTTCATTAATTAATGTATTTATTTCATCCTTACTTAATAGAGGTAATACTCTAGACATTATAAGCTCATTTGATGTTGGAATGGTTAATTCTGCCTTAGAGTCTGTTAGTGGTACTAAGACAAAATATTCGCCGACACTATCATTAAGCTTTATTTCAATTTTATCCTTAATTTTACAAATACCATATGTAGTATAGATGATAATGTCATTGACTTGTGGCATACTATAACCTCCTATAAATTTTTAAAAGTAAGCTTCTATATAAATTATATCACAAATTGTCTAAAAATACAAAAACAAAAAAATTTTTCTATACTAATTTATTCAAATATTATATAATATGTCGTAGATAAATTTATTAAAGGAATTCTAATATGATAGATAATTATAATGATTTCAAAAAATTTTTAAATAATCTTAATACTAGACCTAGATTACTTATTCATGCATGTTGTGCTCCATGTTCTAGTCATACTTTATTATTACTTAAGAATTATTTTGATATTTCTGTTTATTTTTCAAATGATAATATTTATCCAAGTGAAGAATTCTATAAAAGATTAGAAGAAATAAAAGATTTTACAAAAAAAATAGATAATAATATAAATATAATTTTTGATTCTTATAATCCTAATGATTATGATAATATAATATTAGGCTATGAAAATTTAGGTGAAAGAAGCTATAGATGTTATAAATGCTACGAGTTGAGATTAGAAAAAACTGCTAAAAAAGCATTAGAATTAAAATATGATTATTTTACAACTACTTTATCTATTTCACCATATAAGGTAGAGAAATGGATTAATGAAATAGGCTATAAATTAGAAGAAAAATATAATATTAAATATTTATATTCTAATTTTAAAAAGGATGAAGGCTATAAGCATTCAATAGAATTATCTAAAGAATATTCCTTATATCGACAGGATTATTGTGGATGTAAATATTCCTTAGAGGAAAGGATATCACATGATAGAGCTAAAGAAGAAAACAAAAGTTAAAAGATTAAATTTAGATTATCATAAAAGATTAATTTTTGTTAGTGATATTCATGGAGATATTACCTCATTAAAGGAAGGATTAGAAAAAATTAATTTTAATAAAGATGATTATTTATTTATTATTGGAGATATTATTGAAAAAGGAGATTTAGGGAAGAATCTAGAAACCTTAAGATATGTAATGAAGTTATCTAAGAATAATAATGTATTTCCTATGAGTGGAAATTGTGATGAGGTTTTTAGATTTATGCTACCTTTAGATCAAAAAGAGAATTTATTAAAATATATTAATGAAAAGGATAGAAGTATCTTAAGAGATATAGCCTTAGAAAAGAATATTTCAATATCCTATGATATGGATGTAATAGCATTTAAGGAAATGATTGTTAATGATTATCCTGAATTTTATGAATTTATGGATTCCTTAGATGATTTAATTATTATTAATAATCAAATTGTATTGGTTCATGGAGGAATAGATGATATTGATAATATTCCAGAATATGCTTTACCTTTATTGAAATATGATAACTATTATGAGCTTGCAAAGCCTCAAAAAAATATAACAATTGTAGGTCATTATCCTACTAGAAATTATCGAAAGGATATTTCTAATTGTAATCCTATTTTTGATTTTAGGAAAAAGATTATTTCTATAGATGGAGGTAATCATTTAGTAAAGGGAGGACAATTGAATTTTGTTATACTAGAATCACTTGCTTCTATGAGCTTTAGATATACTTATACAGATCATTATCCTAAATTTATTATGAATGATGATGTTAATTATGATAAGCCTTCTACATTAATTAATTTAACTTATAATGATAATGAAATAGAAATATTAGATAAAGATCTAGATTATTATTATGTTAAGCATCTTAGAACAAATTTGAAAATGTGGGTTGATTCATCATTTGTATATAAGGATGATAGAACCAATAAATACTATTCTTATGATGCTTCTAATCAATTTTTATCAGTTCATAAGGGAGATACTATTTCAATAGTAAAAAGAGCTAAGCCTTATAGTGTTATTAAAAAGGATGGTATTATTGGATTAATTGATACTGAATATATTGAGGTTAAAAATGATTTTTAATTATCAGGTATTTAAAAATTCTACTATTAGAGAGTTTTTAATGGGATTTCATTTAGCTAAATCAAAAATATATAATTTATTTTTAGAAAAAAAAGTATTAATTAATAATAAGATATCTAATGATAGAGATTTGGTGAAAATAGGAGATATTGTTAGTATTATACAGGATGAAGAAATAGATTATATTCCTCTTAATAAAAAAATAGATATTATTTATGAGGATGATTATTTATTAATAATAAATAAGCCTAAAAATATCATTATTCATGATGATAAAAATAATACTAATTCTTTATCTAATATGGTAGCAAATTATTATAAAGAAAAGGGCTATAATATTAATGTAAGATTTTGTCACAGATTAGATTATGATACCACGGGATTAATTATTTATGCTAAGGATATTTTAATGCATTCTTATATTAATTATATTATTTCTACTCATGAGCTTAATAGATATTATTATGCTTTAGTAAGTGGTAAATTCACTACTAAGGAGGGTACTATTAATCTACCAATTGGTGATGATAGGCATAATTCTAAAAGAAAAAGAGTTTCAAAAACAGGAGTAGAGGCTATTACTAATTATAAGGTAATTAAACAATATAGGGATTATTCATTAGTATCATTATTATTAGAAACAGGAAGAACTCATCAAATTAGAGTACATATGGCATATATGAATCATCCTTTATTAGGTGATTTACTTTATGGTGGTTTTGATAAATATATTGATAGAGTAGCACTTCATTCCTATAGAGTTTATTTTTACCATTTAGCATTAAATAAGAACATAAATATTGAAATAGATATTAGTGATGATATGAGGCGATTATTGTGAAATTAAGATATAAAATAATAATTATAATATTAGTATTATTTACTACTATTGGATTATTTTTATATTATTATATTCCTAGATTAATATATGAATATAATGAAAAATATGATTGTTATTTAGTATCCTATGCTTTTGGAGATTTAGAAGAATATGTTATTCCTAATGTCTATAATAATAAGCCTGTATATGGTACTACAACTAGAGCATTTTATCAGCATAAAAAATTGAAAAGTATTAAATTTGAAGAACCATCAAATTTTAAATATGCTGGAAGGTTATCTTTTTCTGAATGTGATAATTTAGAATATATTAATTTAGAATATATAGAAATAATTGAAAGAGGAGCTTTTTCTTATGATTATAAGCTAAATAATTTATGTATTAATGCAGAAATTATTGGTGGATCTAGTTTTTATAAATGTGAAGGATTAGTAAATGTAGAACTAAATAATACCTTAAGTATTGGTTCAATGGCATTTAGTAATACTAGTATTAAAAATATTTTAATTCCCAAATGTTGTATTGAAATTGGAGTTGATTGTTTTTATGATTGTAATTATATAGAAGAAGTAAATATTTATAATTATACTTTAGAAAAGAATATATATTTATTAAATTATGATTATATAAAAATTATTAATTAGGAGAAACATATGAAGCCTATTTTGATTTTAATTGCAGGTGGTACTGCAAGTGGAAAAACAACAGTAGTAGATAAATTAAAAGCTCATTTTAGTGATGATGATATTTCTGTTGTAGCAATGGATAATTATTATAAAAGAAGAGATGATATATCACTTGAAGAAAGAAAAAAGATTAATTATGATCATCCTGATGCGATCGACATGAAATTATTAAAAGAACATATTATATTATTACTAAATAATTGTGATGTTGCTTGTCCTATTTATGATTTTAAAAATCATAATAGAAGTAATTCTACTATTAATATTAAGCATTCTAGAGTAATTATTGTTGAAGGTATTTTAGCATTATATGATAGTGATATTAGAGAACTCGCTGATATTGAAATATTTGTAGAAAGCGAACCTGATATTAGATTTATTAGAAGATTAAAAAGAGATATTAGTGAGCGTGGAAGAGATGTTGATGATGTAATTAGTCAATATTTAGCTACTGTAAAGCCTATGTATGATTCATATGTTGCACCAACAAAAAGATTTGCTGATATTATTATTCCTAATGATACAAAGCATGATATGGCTATTGATATTTTAGCTACTAAAATTGAAAATATTATAAAATAATTCTTTGGGTATATTTTTATACCTATTTTTTTTATAAAAAAAGTACCTAAGATTTTGTTTCTTAGGTACAAATTAATTATTTCATTTCTTTTACAAAAGCCTTATAAGCTAAATAGGCTTCATATACATCAACCTTTGATACTACCTCGCATGGAGCATGCATTGATAGAACTGGAATACCAGCATCAATTACATTCATATTGTAATTTCCTAAAATGTAGGCGATAGTGCCTCCTCCACCTGCATCAACCTTACCTAGCTCTGCAGTTTGATAGTAGATTTCGTTTGAATCCATAATTTGTCTAATTTGAGCCATATATTCAGGAGAAGCATCATTACAGCCACTCTTTCCTCTTGAACCTGTATATTTATTAAATGTAATTCCACATCCTAAATGAGCTGCATTTTTAGATTCAAATACTTGTGGATATAATGGGTCTACACCTGCTGATACATCACTTGATAGCATTTTTGTATTAGTTAAGGCATGTCTTAGCTTTAAATCATTATAGCTTGTTTGTTTATTGATTAATTCAGCTAATAAATTTTCAAACCATTTTGAATGAGCACCTGTTGCACCAACAGAACCAATTTCTTCCTTATCTACTAACCAAGCACAAATAGTTCTATCACATACCTCACTATCTAGTATTGCTCTTAAAGAAGTATAAGCACAAACTCTATCATCATGACCATATCCCATAATCATAGATCTATCAAATCCTAAATCTCTTGCTTTACCTTCTGGTACAATTTCAAGCTCACTTGAAACAAAATCCTCTTCCTCAATATTATAGATTTCCTTTAAAAGCTTTAATATTACAGCCTTTACTGCATCCTTTTCAGTATCTTCAAGTGGCATATGTCCGATTGTTACGTCTAAATCCTCACCCTCAATTACCTTATTACCTGGTTTGCTGTTTTTATCTGCTGCAAGATGTGGTAATAAATCTGTAATACAGAATACTGGGTCTGTATCGGCCTCACCAATTGAGATGTTTACAGTTGTACCATCTTTCTTACATACAACACCATGTATTGCAAGTGGTCTTGTAACCCATTGATATTTAACAATACCACCATAGTAATGGGTATCTAATAAAGCCATATCATTTTTTTCATATAATGGATTTTGCTTAATATCAATTCTAGGTGAATCAATATGAGCTCCTAATACATTAATACCATTTTCAATTGGTTCTTTACCAATAATAAAAGCACAAATGTTTTTACCCATATTAGTGGCATAAACCTTATCTCCAGCTTTTAAAGTATCAAAGCTATTAATATCCTTATAGCCATTTTGTTCTAATAATTTAATAGAATATGAAACACATTCACGCTCTGTTTTACATAAAGAAATAAAGTCTTTATATTCTTCATTGAATTGCATTAATTCATTTAAATTATTTCCAGAATATTTTTTCCATGCATTTTTTCCGTACATAATCTTACCTCCTAAATTCGAAAATATTATAGCATAATTTAATAAAATAATAAAGAGTAATACTTTTATATTTAATAGAATAAATTAAATTGGTGATTAATTTTGGCTAATATTATTTTCATTTTATTAATGATAATAGGAATAATTTATAGTGTTTTTACAAATAGATATGAGGATGTTAGTAATTCTATACTAAAAAGTCCTGTGAGCTCCTTTTATTTATTTATAGAGCTATATTCATTATTAATATTTTGGGGTGGTATATTAGAAATAATGAAGGATAATGGATTATTAAAAGCATTAAGTAAATTAATTATAAAAATAATTCATCCGTTATTTAAAAGATTAGATAAGGATTCCTTAGCCCTACAATATATTTCTATGAACATAATAGCTAATATGCTTTCAATGGGTAGTGCTGCTACTCCCTTTGGGCTTAAAGCAATGAAGGAATTACAAAATAATAGTACTAATAAAGAAGAGGCAACTCCTGAAATGATTACCTTTTTATTAATTAATACCTCAGGAGTATGCTTAATCCCTACTACAATTATTGGCTTAAGAACATCATTTAATAGTACTAACCCTGTTGCGATAATACCTCTTATGATAGTATTATCTCTTATTGTTACTAGTTGTGCGATTATACTAGATTTAGGAGTGAGAAAATTTGCAAGGAATTAGCTATTATATAATACTAGGATTTATTGTTATTACCTTATTAGTTTCATTATTTAAAAAGCATAATGCATATGAATCATTTATTAAAGGAGCTAAGGAATCAATGAAAATGGGTATATCATTATTCCCTTATTTATTAATAATGATAGTATCAGTTGAAAGCTTTAAGGCTTCAAGGCTATTAAATGATTTATTTAAAGAATTACCGATTCCTGAGGATTTAATATTACAAGGTATTTTTAGACCAATATCTAGCCATGCCTCTTTATCACTTATGCTTCAAATTTTTAAAGAATATGGAGTAGATTCTAATATTAGCTTCATTTCATCAATACTTCAGGGTGGTAATGATACTACTATTTATGTAATGAGCTTATATTTTGGAGTTTGTGGAATAAAAAAGACTCATCATGCCTATATAGTAGGAATAATATGTGATATTATTTGTTTTATTTTATGTGTCATTCTTTTTTTTATTTTAATTTAAATTTAATTTGAAGTTTTCATACATTTAAATTTATATTGTAATTTTGCACTTTTTTTTGTATAATTTATCATGTGGTGATTGTCGTGGATGATAATAAGGAAAGATTACAAAAGGTAATGGCAGCATGCGGTGTTGCAAGTAGAAGAAAATGTGAAGAGCTTATCTCAGCCAAAAGAGTAAAGGTTAATGGTAGTATTGTTACTGAATTAGGGACAAAGGTATCTAAAAAAGATATTATTGAGGTTGATGGTAAGATGCTATCTCGTCAAGAGCTTGTTTATTATGTGATGAATAAGCCTACTGGCTATTTGACTACAGTTAGTGATGATAGAGGAAGAAGAACTGTTATGGATTTAATTGATCCAGAAACTAAAAAAACAAGAATTTTTCCAATTGGAAGGCTTGATTATGATACATCAGGGGTTTTACTACTAACAAATGATGGTGATTTATCATATAGATTAACTAGAAGTCAAAAAGAAGTAGCTAAAACCTATCAGGTTAGAGTTAATGGCATAATTGATCAAAATGCAGTTACTAAATTAATTAAGGGTATTATGATTGATGGTGTTATGACTAAAAGAGCTATAGTTGATGTTATTTCCTTTGATAAAAAGAATAATTCATCCTTAATTTCTATTTCTATTACTGAGGGTAGAAATCGACAAGTTAGGAAAATGTGTGAAGCTGTTGGCTTTGAGGTGAAAAAGCTAAAAAGAGTCTCATTTGGTGGAATCACTCTTGAGGGTTTAGGAGTTGGTGAATATCGAGAGCTTAAGCCACATGAAATAAAAATACTATATAGTTTATAGAAAATTGAGGATAGTGTTATGGATAATTTTGTAGTAGCAATTGATGGACCAGCTGGTAGTGGTAAATCTAGTATTTCTAAGGAAGTAGCTTTAAAGCTTGGATTTACTCATATTGATACTGGTGCTATGTATAGAGCGGTTACTTTAGAGGCTTTAAGACTTAAAATAGATATTTATAATGAAGAAGAATATAAATTTTTAAATGATATAAATGTTAAATATGTTGATAATAAGATATTTTTAAATGATGAAGATGTTAGTAATCTAATTAGAAGTGAAGAGGTCACAAATTCAGTTTCTCAGGTATCAAAAATACCTTCTGTAAGAAATAAAATGGTGGAGTTTCAAAGAGAATCTGCAAAACATGGTTTTGTAATTATGGATGGAAGAGATATTGGTACTGTAGTTGTTCCTGATGCAGGATTAAAGATTTTTTTAACTGCTAGTGCTAAGGAAAGAGCTAGAAGAAGATGTCTTGATAATGAAAAATTAGGAATCGAAGCTAATTATGAAATAATTCTTGAAGAAATTAAGAAAAGAGATTATAAGGATTCTCATAGAGAAATAGCACCATTAAAAAAAGCAAGTGATGCAATCTTAGTTGATACAACTAATATGAGCTTTCAAGATGTATGTGATAAAATAATAAATTTAATTATAAAGAGGAAAAAAGAAATGGAAGAGAAAAATACAATGGAAAATTTTGAAATGAAGGTATTAAAGCCAAGAGATGTAGTAAAGGGTACTGTTGTCTCAATTAAGGATGATAAAACTGCTTATATCGGTATTGATGGCTGCTTTACAGAGGGTACAATTCATCTAGACCATTTTACAAAGGATTCAACTGTTGAATCATTCAAGGATATTGTTAAGGTTGGAGATGTAATTGAAGCAGAGGTAATGAAGGTAAGTGAAGAAAGTATTTTCTTATCTAGATTAAATCTTTTAAAGGATGAAAACTTTAAAAAGCTTAATGAAAAAAAGGAAAATAAAGATAATATTGAAGTGTTAGTTAAGAGTGCTGTGGCTGATAAGGGATATAATTGTCTTTACCAAGGTATTACATTATTTATGCCAAAGAGTCAAGCAACAGCTGAGGTTTTAGTTAATAAGACTGTTTTAGCTCGTATTATTGAGCTTGATGAGGCTAAGCATAGAGGTGTAATTTCAGCTAGAGTTATAGCCCAAGAGGAATTACAGCAAAATAGAGATAATGAATATGCTTCAATTAATGTTGATGATGTATTAACTGGTACTGTTGCAAGAGTTGAAAAATATGGAGCTATTGTTAAATTTAATTATGTTCAAGGGCTATTAAAGACTAATCAAGTTTCTCATAGCTTTATTGATATTAATAATGAATTACATGTTGGTGATACTATAGAGGTTAAGGTTATTTCTAAGAATAATAATAAGCTTGAATTATCTAGAAAGGCTTTATTAAAGACTCCATTTAATCTATATATTGATGAGCATAAGGTTTCTGATAAGGTTTCAGGTAAGGTAGTAAATAAATTAGCCTTTGGTTTATTATTAGAATTAGCCCCTGAGGTTAAGGGATTATTACATAATTCTGAATATTCTCATAATCCTAATGATAATTTCCAAGCATCAGTAAAAATTGGTGATATTCTTGAAGTGGCTATTATTGGAATTAATGAAGAAAAGGAAAAGATTTCTTTATCTAGAAAGGCTTTAATGGATAATCCTTGGGAAAGAGTTACTGCTAAGGTTGGAGATCTTTTAGATGTAAAGGTTAGCGAAGTTAAAGAATCTGGACTTGTTGTTGAGGCTTGTGGTGTTGATGGTTTTGTACCTTCAAGTGAAGCATTATTAGAGCGCAAGAATGATTTATCTAGCTATTATGCAGTAGGTGATGAAGCTAAAGCCTATGTTATTGAAGTAAATCCAAAGGAATGGAAGCTTAAATTATCTATTAAGAAGTATTTAAATGAAGAAGAAAGAAAGAGCTTTGAAAAATATCTTAATGAAGAAGATAAGCCTACAACCTTAGGTGATGTTTTTAAGGATAGCTTAAAATAATTAAATATCTAATTTAGGTGGTGTATAGTATGTTACCAAAGGTAGCTATAGTAGGTAGACCTAATGTAGGAAAATCTACACTATTTAATCGTATCATTGGACAACGCCTATCAATTACAGATGATCAGCCAGGAGTAACAAGGGATAGAATCTATTCTAAGGCCTCCTGGCTTTCTAAGGAATTTTTTGTGATTGATACAGGAGGAATTGAGATTAGTGATGCTCCATTCCAAACTGAAATAAAAGCACAAGCAGAAATCGCTATGGAAGAAGCAGATGTTATTATTTTCGTAGTTGATTGTCGTAGTGGCGTTACAGATGATGATACCTTTATTGCAAAATTATTATATAAGACAAAAAAACCTGTTATACTTGCTGTAAATAAGGTTGATGATCAAAAATTTAAAGAGAATGTTTATGAATTTTATGCATTAGGCTTTGGAGATCCTATTCCTTGTTCTAGTTCCCATGGTATAGGTGTTGGTAATTTATTAGATGAAGCAATCAATCATTTTCCAATTCAAAATGAAGAGGAAAAGGATGGTGCGATTAGATTCTGTTTAATTGGTAGACCTAATGTAGGCAAATCAAGTCTAACTAATACTCTACTAAACGATAATAGAGTAATTGTTTCTGATATTGCAGGTACAACAAGAGATACTATTGATACAAGATTTAAAGCTAATGGTAGAGAATATGTTGTTGTTGATACAGCAGGATTACGTAAACGTGGTAAAATATATGAGAATGTTGAAAAATATTCAGTAATCAGAAGTGTTGATGCGATAGGTAGAAGTGATGTTGTATTACTAGTATTAGATGCTTCAACTGGTATGATTGATCAGGATATGCATGTAGGTCAATATGTTGAGGAATATAATAAGCCTTGTATTATTGTTGTTAATAAATGGGATTTAATCGAAAAGGATTCTAAGACTATGAATGAATGGACAGAGGATATACGTAGTAATTTTAAATATTTATCCTATGCTCCAATTGTATTTTTATCAGCAAAGGAAAATAAGAGAGTACATACCTTATTTCCTGCAATAATAGAAGCTTATGAGGCATATCATCGTCGTATTCAAACCGCTACAATTAATGATGTTATTCAAGATGCGGTTATGATGTTCCCACCTAGTGAATTTAATGGTGGTAAAATTAAAATATATTATGCTTCTCAGGTTGGAGTAGAGCCTCCTACCTTCTCAATTTTTGTTAATGAGCCTAAATATTTACATTTCTCATATTATAGATATTTAGAAAATCAAATTAGAAAGAATTTTGATTTTTTCGCAACTCCTATAAAGCTTGAATTTAGAAAGAGGGATTAATTATGAATATATCGATAATTGGCGGTGGAGCTTGGGGTACAACTCTAGCACAGGCCTTATCAGATAATGGGAATGATGTTTTAATTCGTGATATCAATCCTAATTTTGTAAAAAAAATAAATGAGGAGCATCTACATCCATTTTTTGATGTAGTTATTCCTAAAAATATAAAAGCTACCTTAAATCTGAAGGATGCAGTAAGTTATTCTGATGTATTAATTTTATGTGTGCCTACAAAGGCTATGCGTAGTGTTTTACATGAAATTAATACAATAATAAATACTAAAAAGCTATTCGTAAATGTAAGTAAGGGTATCGAGCCTGAAACCTCATATCGTGTTAGTCAAATAGTAAATGATGAAATTAATGCTGAATATATTGATGGATATGTATGCTTATCAGGACCTTCTCATGCAGAGGAGTTAATATTACGTAAGGTTACCTTTTTAGTTGCTGCATCAGAATCAAAAGAAAAAAGAGAATATATTCAAAGAATATTTTCAAATGATAAATACTTAAGAGTATATACATCTAATGATGTTATTGGTGTTGAAACAGGTGGCGCAATAAAAAATGCCATTGCGATAGTATCAGGAATAGCATCTGGTATGGGACTTGGAGAAAATGCAAGAGCCGGCTTAATTTCTCGTGGAATTAAGGAGATTGCGACAATTGTAGTTTCTTTAGGTGGTAAAATGGAAACTGCTTATGGCTTATCAGGTATAGGAGATTTAATTGTAACTGCATCTAGTATGAATTCTAGAAACTTTCAATGTGGCTTAAAAATTGGTAAAGGTGAATCTATTAAGGATGCAGAGGAGTCTATTGTACAATCAGTAGAAGGAATAAGAGCAATAAAAGCAGGGTATGAAATAGGTATTAAATATAATATTGAATTACCTATTATCAATATGGCTTATTTAGTTGTAACAAATCAAATTGATGTAAAAGATGGTCTTCAAAAGTTGTTAGCTAGAGATTTAAAAGAAGAAAAATATTGCTAGTTGCAAAAATTGGGCTTTTGCATATTCTAAAATTGGAGGAATGTGTAATGGATTTAAGTTCAATTTTAAGCTTGCTAGAAAAAGCAAATATTAACACAAACGAGGTGCAGGATTTAATATATGAGGCATCTCGTTTAGATTTATCTAATGAAGATAATGTAAGAAGTCTTATTAGAAAAAGTGCTAAATTAGCTAATAAGGATATTTCTATTGAAAAAGAAAATCAAATAATATCTATATTAAAAGAGAAGGGAATATCATCTGATTTATTTAGCCTATTAAGATAATAATGGAGGAAACATGATAAATTTTAGAATCATTACAGATAGTAGTTCGGGTATATCTCAACAAGAAGCAAAAGAATTAGGAGTAATAGTACTACCACTTACCCTTTCATATAAGGGTCATGATTATAAGGATGGAATAGATATTTCTACAAATGATTTTTATAAGCTATTTTTTGAGGAAGAAGAAAAATCATTAAATTTATTTAAAAAACCTGAATTTCCTAAAACCTCTCAAGTAGCTCCAATTGATTTTCTCAATTGTTTTAAAGAAATCATTAATAATGGTGAAATTCCAGTAGTATTACCTATTTCCAGTGTATTAAGTGGTACCTATCAGTCAGCTTGTATCGCAAAATCTATGCTTGATAATGATAATGTTTATGTAGTTGATTCTAATTCTGCATTAGGCTCTGTAAAATTAATGATAGAATCCTTAGCTTCAAAGCAATTTGAAACAATTGAGGAATTACTTAAAGAAATAGAATATATGAAATCTCATTTAAATTTTTATGCAGTACCAGATACCTTAGAATTTTTATATAAGGGTGGTCGTTTATCTAAAACCTCAGCTCTAGTTGGAAATTTATTACAACTAAAGCCTATCATTCAATTAGATAAGGCAGGTAAGCTTATACCTATCGAAAAGGTACGTGGATTAAAACATGCTTATAAAAAAATTCATGATTTATTATTAGAATTTCCAATAGATAAAAATTATCCTTTTGGTTTAGGCTATTCAACAAAGGAAGAAAATGTCTTATCCCTTCGTTCTATAATTAGTGATAAACTACCATATGAAGTGAAACCACATCAAATCTCTGCAGTAGTTGGTGCCCACGTTGGACCTGGTGCAAGTGCGATTTTTTATATTTCAACTAAAGAAGTAGATAAATAATAAAATAGTTCATGTTATTTGATAAAAAAACAAAAAACAAGATTTATAAATGAAAATCTTGTTTTTGTTTTTTTTTGTGAAAAATATAATAATTATTTTTTATTCTAACTTGTATGGATTAAAGAAGAATCTTTTAACTTATTTTCAATATCTTTAATTTCAGCTTCTGAATATAGTTTGATTGCTTCATTTTTAATTGCATTAAGGTATAAATCATATTCATCATTATATTTGCTACTTAAGTTATATGGTTTTAAATATATATGAGCTATTTCCTTATACATATCATAGCCATTCAAGTTTTTAGAAAATTTCCATATAGATATTCTTTCAAAATCTTCTTTTGTGCTATTAGTAACATAAGAATAGTGAAAAAAATAATAGTCATCATATTGATAGCATGATAATTCCTTGTTAGAGTAGTCATCATTTAAGAAAAAATCAGTGCGTTTTGAAAAAAAATCTCTTTCAAGACCATTATATGAGTCTTGTTTGTTACAAGAAGAAAGAAAAATTATAAATATAATGATTATAAAATAAAAAATATTCCATTTAAATTTAGATTTCATTTTCATATCTCCCATTATTAATGATAAAAAACTAAATTAATTTTAGTATTTTATAGTATGAAATTCAAGTATTTATTTATGTTCAATAACATAAATAACAATTTCACTTGATTTATATAGATTAATATATCGAAAAGTGCTATAATATAACAAAATATTGTTTTATTTGCGAGGTGAAAAAGATAATGAAATTATTGAATTCATTGAAATATTTATTCATAAATAAAGATGAACGAGGAATAAAAGAAGAAATAATTTCAATTAAATATAAAGCGATATTATTTTTTGTTCTTTTCACCACAATTATTGCCTTTTTAACTACATTTTTTATTGTAAATTTTTCATATGAAACAGATTCTTTTAGGGATGATGTCGCAGTTAAAAGAATTAATAATTCATCAACAGAAATAAATAGATTTATTTCAATATCGATTGCATCCTATGAAAAACAATTATCTTATTTGGAAACTATTTTAAATAATAAAACTCCAACTATGTCAGATACAAAAATAATATCTGATTTTCTTGATAATTCTAAATTTGATAAAATTGGTTATATAAAAGAATATGGTTATGATTTTTTTGAGAATACTTTTTCAAATTCAATTGTAGATTTTGAAGATAGTAAGTTAACATTTGATCTATCCTTAGATGATAAATATATCTATTTTTGTTATAAATGTGATTCCTTAGGAAATGATATTTTAGGAATTGTAGGGGCAGTAGATAAGATAGAATTATCAAAATTATTCAGCTCAAAAATTTATAATTCTTCTGCATCAATATTATTAATTAATAAAGATTGTAATATTCTTACATTAGCTAGTAAAAATTATTCTAATATATTTAACACTAATATTATTGATGATTTTAAAAACTTTTTTTCTTTAAATTTTGATGAGAAAGAATATTTAAAAGTTTTAAACTCTAATGAAAATAATGTTATTGAATTTAGTAATGATTCAGAGTGTTTTGATATATATACCTCTAATATAGTTAATTATGAGGATATTGATTATTCAGATATTGGATTAAAGCTTGTTGTTATGGTACCTAAAGAGGAATTAGTATACCAAATAGAGGGTGTAACAAATTTGGCTAATAATACTACTATTATTGCGATATCTATCTTATTCTTAGTTAGTTTATTTAGTACTATTATTTTTGTTTTATTAACAATAAGAACAAAGAAAATGAGAGCCTATGATGATAAAACAGGTATGCTTACAATTGATCAATTTAAGCATGATTCTTATGCATTACTAAAAAGAACTAAGAAGAAATATGCATTTTGTTATATAAATATTATTAATTTTAGAATTATAAATCAGCTTCATGGAGTTGATTTTGCTGATAAATTAATTAAATATATTTCAAAAGAAATAGATTTATTCTTTAAAGATAAAGGAATATATAGTTATTTTGGCAATGATCATTTTGAATTATGTATTGAATATGAAAATGATGTTAAGCTTAAAAATTTATTAATTGATTTTACTAATGTAATTAATACAAAATATGAAATTAATCAAAATAATCCTTTGCTTTCAATTGGAATAAAGACCTCTAAATATATTGAAGGAAAAAATACTATTGAAGATGATATTTTCCGTTCAAAATTTGCTGAAGAAATGCTTAAAGAGGATTATCATAATTCATTTATTTCATTTTATGATGAAAAAATGTATCAGCTAGAAAAAGAAAATGCTGAGTATTTAGCAGCAGCCCCTAAGGCATTACTTGAACATGAATTTTTGGTTTATTATCAATTAAAAAAAGCTATTTATAATGATAATTGGTGTGGTGCTGAAGCGTTAGTAAGATGGAACAAGAGTGGTAGCGGTTTAGTCTCTCCAGTAAAATTTATTAGCTTATTTGAAGAAGAAGGATTTATTATTGAATTAGACTTATATGTTTTTGAAGAGGTTTGTAAAACCTTAAGAAAAGCAATTGATAATAATGATAAAATAGTACCAATTTCAATTAATTTAAGTAAAAAGCATTTTGCAAATGCAGATTTTTTAAATTCATATATTTTTATTATTGAAAAATATAAAATTCCTCATAAATATATTGAATTTGAAATAACAGAAGGTTTAATTGTTGAAAATGTTACAAATTTCGTTAATTTTATTTCTAATATTCATTCACAAGGCTTTTTATGCTCAATGGATGATTTTGGTAGTGGGTATAGTTCCTTAAATTTAATTAGTGAACTAGATTTTGATGTTATTAAAATTGATAGTAGATTCTTTAGAGGTACAAAAGGCTTTGATAAGGAAAGTCAAATAATAGTAGCTTCAATAATTGAATTATGTCATAAGCTTGGAAAAAAGGTTGTCGCAGAAGGAATTGAATTAGAAGAACAAGTTAAATTCCTTAAGGATAATAATTGTGATATCATTCAAGGCTATTATTATTCTAAACCAGAACCATGGGATAATTGTAAGGAAAAGCTTAATAGCTAGTTATATTAACACTTAAAATAATATGTAAAATAATTATCTTGATTTTATAACTAATGCTATAGTATAATAATTTTGTAAATAAATAAGACAGTTCGTAACCATCCTGTCTATAAATAAAACTAAGGAAAGGAAAAAATAAGGGGGTTACTATGTACCCTCTTTTTATTTTTTTGGTATCAAAAAATGAAGAAAATTAATATTAAATTTATAGCAGAGTCTGCTATAATTGCAGCATTATATGCTGCATTAACCTGGTTATTTGCACCAATAAGTTATGGATCAATTCAATTTAGAATATCTGAAATATTAGTATTATTGGTAGTATTTAACCGTAAGTATTCTATAGCATTAATTATTGGATGCTTTATTGCAAATACTACATCTAGTCTTGGCTGGTATGATTTAGTATTTGGTACTATTGCCACAACACTTGCAGTTATACCAATGGCATTTATTAAAAAAATGCCCCTAGCAGCAATATTTCCAGTAATAAGTAATGCTATTATTGTTTCTATTGAATTAGGGCTTGCCTTTGATATGTGGGGAGGATTATTTTTTTATAATGTAGCTACTGTCGGATTTGGTGAATTAGTTACATTATATTTATTAGGAATTCCAGTAATGTATGGTATAGCAAAAAATGAATATCTAGTGGAAGTAATGGAATTAGATGTATCGCATATTGCTAGCTATAAGTTTATTACACTTAAAAATATGATTATTGTTTCTCTTGGTGTATTAGGATGTATACTATTTGTTGCTTATCCATTTTATTGTGAAAATATAGAAGAGGAAGTTGTTAATTATTCAGCCATGTCTATTCTTATGAATAATCCTTTTGTCATAATTTTTGCAATAGGTTCAATTTGTTATGGATTATCTGTTTTGATTAATAATAGATTTTTAAAACTATTATGCATGATTATATCTTCAATAGCTATTCTAGTAACATATATTTTTACAGGAATTTACAATAATAAATGCTTCTCATATTCATATTATTATGGATATATCTTATTTATTCTTTTATTGTTAATTTCTTCAATAATTATTTTTATTAAGGATAATAAAAAAATAGAAGAATAATTCTTTGATAAAATTTTGTTATTAGTTATATCAATACTAAAAAATAGTTTACAAACATGTAATATTGTGATAGAATTTAAACAATAAAAAGTTAGAGGTAGCAATGCAAATGAGTAAAATGGGAAGAAGGCGTTCAGTGAACCATTTGAAAGGTAATCATTGCCGAATAGTAGTGGTAGGCATATCACTATTATGGTAATATGGGAAATACCTATATTACTCCTACATTTTTATGTAGAGGCGCTAATTTAAGGATTTAAGAGCACCTCATGTGCTCTTTTTTTTAGGAGGTAATTATGTATATTGATTATTTAAAATTAAAGGAAAAATATAATACACCACTTTATGTATATGATAAAAGTGTTATTAATGATAAAATTCATAAATTAAAGGACAATTTTAAATCAAATTTATATAAAACTGAAATTATATATGCCTCAAAGGCTTTTTCAGTTAAAGAAATGTTAAGAGTAATTATGGATAAGAGCTTATCATTAGATACTGTATCTATAGGAGAAATCTATACTGCAATTAATGTTGGCTTTGATTTAGATAAGATATATTTTCATGGTAATAATAAAAGCTATGATGATTTAGTATTTGCATTAAATAATAATGTTGGTACTATTGTAGTTGATAATTATATGGAATTATTATTATTAGATGAGGTTGCAAAAAGCTTAAATAAGGTTCAAAAAATTATGATTAGACTTAATTTAGGAATTGAGGCTCATACTCATAAATATATTGTAACCTCTCATGTGGATTCTAAATTTGGAGTTTTATATAATAGTGATGATTATAAAAATATGATTAATTTTATTAATAATTCTAATAATATTAAGCTTATTGGATTTCATTCTCATATTGGTTCTCAAATATTTGAACTTGATGCTTATAAAGCTGAAATTGAAAAGCTTATCAGAATTTCTAAAGAATTTAGTTATCCATTAGAATTAAATTTAGGTGGTGGCTTTGGTGCTTTTTATACTAATGAAGATAAGCCTATTCCTCTAGATGAGGTTGCTAAATTTTTAGTTAAGACTACTGATGAAGTATTGAATAAAGAAAATGCTAAAATAGCGAAATTACTTATAGAACCAGGAAGAAGCATTGTTGCTGAAGCTGGAACAACTTTATATACAATAGGCTTTACAAAGAAAACTCCAAATAAGGAATATTATTTTATTGATGGTGGTATGACTGATAATATTAGACCAGCATTATATCAAGCTAAATATGATGCCTTTATTGTTGGTAAGGAAAATGATGAAAGAAATCATACTGTTACTATTGCGGGAAAATGTTGTGAAAGTGGTGATTTAATAATTGAAGATTATAAATTGCCTCCTGCTACAAGTGGAGATTTATTAGTTACTAAAACTACAGGTGCTTATGGGTATGCTATGAGCAGTAATTATAATAAGGCATTAACTCCTGCAGTTGTATTTGTTGATAAAGATAATGATTATTTAGTGGTAAAAAGACAAAGCTTAAAGGAGCTAATTGAAAGGGAGATTTAGTATGAGAGTCGTTAAAATGCATGGATGTGGCAATGACTTTTGTGTTATTCCTTATGAACCCAATAAGGATTATAAAGAATTAGCAATAAAAATGTGTAACCGTAAAACTGGTATTGGTGCTGATGGAATGATTGTAGTTAAGAGTGAACCACTTGAGATGCTATTTTATAATCAAGATGGTTCTATGGCACCTATGTGTGGTAATGGTATTAGATGCTTTAGTAAATATTGTTATGAAAATAAATTATTTAGAGGAAAGATATTTGAATGCTTAACTGGAGCAGGTAAGCTATCACTTCAGGTGACAAGTGATGATCCATTTATGGTTAAGGTTAATATGGGTAAACCTAATTTTCAAAATTCAATGATATATGCTTCTGATTCTATGAACTGTTTTAATAGAGTAATTAGTGTAAATGATTTAGATATAGTAACCTATTCATTTTTTATGGGTACTATACATACTGTAATATTTGTTGATTCTTTTCTTGATTTAGTTTTGAAATATGCTGATGATATTTGTAATCATAAGCTATTTTCTAGAAAAACTAATGTTAATTTTGTAAAAATAATTGATAAATCCACAATTGAGGTTAAAACCTATGAACGTGGAGTTGGTTGGACTTTAGCTTGTGGTACTGGATGTTGTGCCTCAGTTGTTGCAGCATCTAAACTAGGGTTAACTAAGAAAAATGTTAAGGTTATTTTAGAGTTAGGATATTTAAATATTGAAATTGATAAAAAAGATAATGTTTTTATGACTGGACCTGCAGTTACAGTCTTTACATGTGATTATAAGGAGGATTAATATGCTAAAAGGAAGTATTGTAGCACTTGTTACACCATTTAATAGTGATGGAAGTGTTAATTATGAAAAATTTAGAGAATTATTTGAATTTCATATTAGTAATGGTACTAATGGTATTTGTATTTTAGGAACAACAGGTGAAGCTTCTACCTTATCATTTGAGGAAGAAGAAAAAATTGTCGAATTTGCAGTTAAGGTAGTTAATAAAAGAGTACCATTAATTGTAGGAAGTGGTTCTAATGAAACTGAAAAAGCATTAAAAATGAGTGTTAAATATTCATTAATGGGTGCTGATTATGTATTAGTAATTACTCCATATTATAATAAAACTAATGAATCTGGATTAATTAAGCATTTTACAATGATTGCTGATAATGCTAAATGCCCTGTAATTATGTATAATGTACCATCTAGAACTGGTATGAGTATTTCTATTCATGCGATTGAGGTTTTATCTAAACATCCTAATATTTGGGGAATTAAGGAAGCTTCTGGTAATATTAGCTATTCTATGAAGGTGGCTAAATATTTAGGAGATGATTTCCATATGCTATCTGGAAATGATGATATTATTGTACCTATGATGTCTATTGGAGCTGTAGGAGTTATTTCTGTTTTAGCTAATTCTCATCCTAAGGAAACTAGTGAAATTTGTAGACTTATGAGTATGGGTAAATATAATGAAGCTAATCTATTACAATTAAAGCTTCTTAATTATATAAATGATTTATTTATTGAGGTAAATCCTATTCCTATTAAAGAGGCTATGAATTATATGGGCTTTAATGTTGGTGGTTATAGAATGCCTCTTGATTATATGAGTGATAGTAATAAAAAAATTTTATGTGCTGAGATTGATAGATTAAAGGAGATATTATAATGAAAGCTTGTGTTGTTGGCTATGGAGCTATGGGAAAGATTTTATCAGATATGCTTAAAGATAAATTAGCATGCAATGTTTCTATTGAATTACCATATAAAACATTATTTGATCCAAAAGAGGAATTTGATGTTATTATTGATTTTTCAAATCCTAAAAATTTAGATATGATTATTGATTATGTTAGTCAAACTCATAAGCCTGTTATTTTAGCTACTACAGGATATTCTAATAGTGATTTAGAAAAAATTAAGGAATTAAGTAAAATAGCTCCTGTATTACAAAGTGCTAATTTCTCTTTAGGAGTAATTTTACTTAATAGATTGGTTAAGGAAATATCTCCAATTTTAAGGGATAGCTTTGATATTGAAATTGTTGGGGCACATCATCATAATAAGGTTGATTCACCATCTGGTACTGCTAAAATGCTTCTTAATTCAGCATTAGGAGAAAATAATTACCCTAAATATGGAAGAGAAGGATATTCTTTAAGAGATCCAAAAGAAATTGGAGTTCATTCTATTAGAGGTGGTTCTATAGTTGGAGAACATGAAGTATTATATTGTGGTGAGGATGAGGTACTATCACTTAAGCATACTGCTCAGTCTAAAAAAATATTTGCAGTGGGAGCTATTAAGGCAGCTGAATGGATTATTGATAAGGGCTATGGCTTATATGATATGGAAGATGTATTATTTGGAAATTAATAAATATTTGGGATAAAAAAGATTATTTGGAGATAAAAAATGGATGCAAATGAAATTATAAATATGATAGCTACTTCCAAAAAGAAAACTCCAGTGAAATGCTATATTAAGGCAAATTGTGAGCTTAATTTTAGAAATGCAAAGGTATTTGGTAATAAGGATTTATATATTGTATTTGGAGAGTATGATGATTTAATTAGCCAAATAGAAGAATATAAAAATAATATTATTGATATTTTGATTGAATCAGATAGAAGGAATTCTGCTATTCCTTTACTTGATACAAAAAATATTAAAGCTCGTATAGAACCCGGTGCAATTATTCGTGATATGGTTGAAATTGGAGATAATGCTGTAATAATGATGGGTGCAATTATAAATATTGGTGCTCAAATTGGTGAAGGTAGTATGATTGATATGGGGGCTGTACTTGGTGGAAGAGCTATAGTCGGTAAAAATTGTCATATTGGTGCTGGTACAGTACTTGCTGGAGTTGTTGAACCTGCAAGTGCTAAGCCTGTAGTTGTTTGTGATAATGTTTTAATTGGAGCAAATGCGGTTGTTATTGAAGGAGTAAGAATTGGAGCTAATTCAGTTGTAGCTGCAGGAGCTGTTGTTGTTGAGGATGTACCTGAGGGTGTTGTTGTTGCAGGAGTTCCTGCAAGAATTATTAAGAAAAAGGATGATAAGACTAGTATGAAAACAGCTCTTATTGATTCTTTAAGGACATTGTAACAATCAAGTAATATTTTTATGCATTAAATAATATGTAGAATAAGGATTGTTTCTTTATTTTATTGATTAAATATTCTGATGGTCGTATAATTTAATCATCGTAAGGAGAGAAATTATGAAAAAATATAATGTAGGTATTTTAGGCGCTACAGGTGCAGTTGGAAGAGAAATGCTTAATGTTTTAAAGGAAAGAAATTTTCCTATTAATGAATTAAAGCTTTTTGCAAGCTCTAGAAGTGCTGGAAAGAAAATAGAATTTGATGGTAAGGAATATACTATTATTGAGGCTAAGCATGGAGCTTTTAGTAATATTGATATTATGCTTGGTGCAGCATCAAATCCTGTAGCTATAGAATTTAAGGATGAAATAGTTTCATCAGGTGCGGTTTTTATTGATAATTCAAGTGCCTTTAGAATGGATGAAGAGGTGCCTTTAGTTGTACCTGAAATAAATGGTGAGGATGTATTTAAGCATAAGGGCGTTATTGCAAATCCTAATTGCTCAACTATAATTTCTTTAGTAGCTATTAATGCAATTAATAAGCTATCTAAAATTAAAGCTATTTATGCTTCAACCTATCAAGCAACATCAGGTGCTGGTGCTGAAGGTCCTGTTGAATTAAGAAAGCAAGAGGAAGCTTTATTAAATAATAAAGAAATTACTAGTAAGGTATTTCAATATCAAATTGCTGAAAATGTAATTCCTCAAATTGGTTCATTTTTAAGTGATGGCTATACTAAAGAAGAAATGAAGATGCAAAATGAAGGAAGAAAAATTATGCATCTACCTGAGTTACTTGTAACCTGTACCTGTGTTAGAGTACCTGTTGTGAGATCTCATTCAATTTCATTAAATGTAATTACAGAAGATAAGCTCTCATTAGATGAGGTGCGTAAGGCTATAGAAGTATCTAAGGGTGTTAAATTATATGATGATTTAGATAAGCTTTTATATCCTATGCCAATAGTAACCTCTTCACAAGATTTAGTATATGTAGGAAGAATTAGAAGAGATTTAATTAATGAGAATGGTATTACCTTATGGTGCTGTGGAGATCAAGTACGTAAGGGTGCTGCAACAAATGCAGTTCAAATTGCGATGAAGCTAATTGGACTTGAGGAATAATAGGAGGAGTTATGCTAGTTGTGACAAAGTTTGGTGGTTCAAGTTTATCTTGTGCTACCCAGTTTGAAAAGGTAAAAAATATTGTATTATCTGATCCAAAGAGAAAAATTGTTGTAGTTTCTGCATTAGGAAAAAGAAATTCATCAGATACTAAAATAACTGATTTATTATATATTCTTCATGCCCATTTAAAATATTCTGTTCCTTATCAGGATATTTGGGAAATGATTGAATCTAGATTTCTTGGTGTTCGTGATGAATTGGGTATTGATTATCCAATTGATGAGGATTTAAATAAGCTTCATAATGAATTAAATAAAAATATTAGTCAGGATTATTTAGTATCTAGAGGAGAATATCTTACAGCTAAGCTTATGAGTAATTATTTAGGCTATAGCTTCTGTGATGCAAAGGATTTATTAAAATACAATTATGATGGCCTATTAGATGAGGCTGAAACTGAAAAGAATGTTAAATATGCTTTCTCTTTACATGGGTCTATAGTAGTACCAGGCTTTTATGGAAGCTATCCTAATGGCTCTGTCAGATTATTATCTAGAGGTGGCTCAGATGTTACTGGTTCTATTTTAGCAAAATGCTTAAATGCTTCATTATATGAAAACTGGACTGATGTTTCAGGAATTTTAGCTGCTGACCCTAGAATTGTTGAAAATCCAAAAGCAATAAAAGAAATTACTTATGCTGAATTAAGAGAACTTTCTTATATGGGAGCATCAGTTTTACATGAAGAAACTGTATTTCCAGTTCAATCATTAAATATTCCTATAAATTTAAAGAATACTAATGACCCTTTAAATCCAGGAACCATAATTAAAAATGAATCTAATGATACAAGTGATTTAATCACTGGTATTGCAGGAAGAAAGGATTTTGTTTCTTTTGATATTTCAAAGGATCATATGTCAGGAGAAGTAGGCTTTTTAAGAAAGGCATTATCAATATTTGAAAAATATAATGTTTCTATTGAGCATGTGCCATCAGGAATTGACTCATTTTCTGTAGTTGTACCACTAGATTCAGTTGAAAAGTGTCAATATGAATTAGTTACAGAATTAAAACGTGAGTTGGGCGCTGATGTTACAATAGATACTAATATCGCTCTTGTTGCGGTAGTAGGTCGTAATATGGCTAAACGTAGTGGTGTTTGTGGTACAATATTCCAAAATTTAGGTAAAGAAAATATTAATGTTAGACTATTAGCTCAAGGTCCTTCTGAATTAAACATTATCATTGGTGTAGCTCGTGAGGATTATGAAAAAACAATAAAAACTTTATATAAAGGATTAATTGCATAATTAATGGATGTAAAAGAAATAAGAAATTCCCTACATCAAATACCTGAATTAGGAAGAAAAGAATATAAAACAAAAGAATATATTAAAAATATAGTTAAAAATCTAAATTGTAAAATATATGAAGTAGCAAATACCGGAATAGTATTATTTTTTGATGCTAATAAAAATGATACTATTTGCTTTAGAAGTGATATGGACGCCTTACCAATATTAGAAAAAAATGAGGTTTCCTATAAATCAAAAAACATAGGTGTTATGCATGCTTGTGGTCATGATGGTCATATGGCAATGCTACTTTCATATGCAATTTGGGCTTCTAATAATATAGATAAGCTAAAGCATAATATTGTGTGTTTGTTTCAACCCTCAGAAGAAGATAATGCTGGAGCAAATGATATTATGAAATCAAATATATTAGATAAGCTTAAGGTTACAAAAATCTTTGGATTTCATATTTGGCCAAAATTAGAAGAAAATAAAATATTTTCTATGCCAAGAGGTATGCTTGCATCAAGTGGTGAAGTTACAATTAATATTAATGGAAAATCATATCATGCAGCTAATCGTAAAACTGATGATGATGCAATAATGAAGGCCTTTAACATAATTACTAATTTTTATGCTTATTGTAACAAAATAGAAGAACCTCATTTAATTAATTTTGGAAAAATTAATGCAGGAAGCGCAAGAAACATTGTGCCAGGTTCGGCATGTATTGAGGCTACTTTAAGAGCATTTTCTGATGATATATTTACTATGATGGCAAATGAGCTTAAAAGATTATGTGAAATAAATCAAGATGATAATTATAAAATAGAATTAATTATTAATTGTAGCTATCCAAGTGTTATTAATGATGAGGAATTATTTTTAAAATATCAAAATATTCTGAATATAAATAAATTAGATAAACCATTTTTACAAGCAGAAGATTTTGGCTGCTATACAAGAAAATATAAAGCATTATTCATGCTATTAGGGTGTGGTAATACTAATTTATTACATACTGATAATTTTGATTTTAATAGTGAGATACTTCAAACTGGAGTAGAAACATATAAAAAAATATCATGTTTAGAATGATCGTATTAATTACGGTCATTTTTTAATGAAAAAATGCTAGCATAATAGCTAGCACATTATATTATTCTTTTTTAGAAACCATTTCTTGAAATTTAAGCATATCTTCATAAAATTCAAATCTTGCAATATAAAATTCATTACCCATTGCTCCTGAAAGAACATCACTCATTCTTTCATGCATTTGAATAAATGGATAAGCTTTTTTTATTTCATCATATGAATATTTGTATTTCAATCTATCTCTTCTTCCAAAATATATACAATAATATTTAGGATGATTCATATCAACATTAACAATTTTATCATACAAAATGACATCAGCATAAATTTGATATGTATCAACAGAATGAGCAAAATTAATCATATCAGGTGCATATCCTCCTGGTGGTCTCATATTAACCTCTAAGGCTACAATATCACCTATTTTGCCAAGGCCTGGTTTAGCTTTTGTAAGTTTAAAGAATTCTAAATGAAAATATCTTGATTTTATATTAAAGGCCTTTAATACTCTAGAACCAATATCATATAAATCACTTGGAACTTCTTTATTAACATAATAGGAAACTTCTAAATTTTCATTTACAATATCCATAATTGAAGGTGGAAAGACCTCATTATCACAAAATACTACATTACTATGAGAATCACAGATTCCATCAAATGAAATAATATTACCTTCAATATACTCTTCCATAATATAAGGCACTTGAATTCCCTTATTATAAAAAGCCTCTAATTCCTCTTTAGAATTAACTCTATAGGTAGCTTGAGCACCAACACCAACATTTGGTTTAACTATTACAGGATAGCCTACAGTTTCAATAAATTTTAAATCCTCTTCAATATTAGTGCAGAATTTATATCTTGCAACTGGAACGCCTGCTTTAATATAAAATTCTTTCATATTACTTTTAGAAGTAAAGGATACTACATCATCAAGCTTAGCACCAGGAATATTAAAGTCAGTTCTCAATCTAGCGTCTTGTCTTAGCCAATATTCATTATTTGACTCTAATACATCAATTTTACCATATCTAAAGGCAAAATAAGCTACAGCTCTATATACTTCATCATAATTTTCAAGTGAATTTACTCTATAATATTCATTTAATGAGTTTTTAACCTTATCATCTAGTTCATTATAGGGAGTATCACCTATACCTAAAACATTAATTTTATTTCTTTTTAAGCGATCACAAAAATTATAATAATTTTTCGGGAAGGCAGGGGATATAAAGATAAAATTCATAATATCAACTCCTTTTTTGCTTATTATACCATAATAATAAAAAAAATGTTATAAAAACGTATGCAATTAATAAAAATAAAAAAATATAAAAAAATATTGTTAAAATAATTATAATTATTGTATAATAGAATAAAGTATATATAACATTTTAAGGGGGAAACTTATATGTTTAATAAGGATAAGAAAAAAAATGAATTAGTAGAATCTGATAGTGCAGATGTTATAGAAGATATTGATTTATTAGAAAAAGATTCTAATAATGAAGTTAAAGAGGATAAAATTATTTTAGATGAACCAGTAAAGAGGAAAAAAGAAAAAATATATAAAGAAAAGACTCCTATTAGTGAGAGCAAAGCAGTAGTAAGCTTTAAACTTCACAAATTTATTATAAAAATTGTAGCGGCAATAATTTTAATAACATTTGCGATTTTATTATTTGTATATCAGGATGCAGCAATTTTTGCAGTATTATTAATTACCGGAGGTTCTTCAGCATTTGGGGCTTTTATTAGACTTTTCTTTGTCTTTAGAAAGGATAAATCTAGAGGAGCAAAAATTATTTCTGGTATTGAACTTGCTATCCATGGATTATTTGGTATTTTTCTTGTTATTGGTGCATTTTTATACAAAAACGCTGTTTCATCAGTTGATTATGTTAATGCAAGTAGTTCATTAGGGTTTGACAAAAATACATATTTAAAAGAACATAATTTTATTGCTTATTTCGTTCAAACTTATTATCCATATTTCTTAGCAGCAATTTTATATATTCGTGGTGTTGCTTATTTCTTCCACACTGTATTAGGAAAAGTAAAAACACATATTTTTACATTCTGGATTCATATAGCAGCAATTACAATGTCTGTAGTTATAGCAGCTTTAGCTTCTCAAATTGATACTGCAAAGATAGTAATTACACTAGGAATTATTGCATGTGTTTGTGCATTAGTCATTGGCGGTGAAGCTGTTACTGGATATATTAATTTTAACAACAGCACTAAAAAAGCAAATCAATCTAAGTCAAAAGAAGAAGGAGATTCTACCGGTGAAGTTGATACTAACATTTTACCAAAGGATGAAACCTCTCAAGATTCTTTAGTGGTATAAAATGGGATTTATTTCCCATTTTTATTTTTAGAAACAAAAAAAAACTTTTTAAATGAAATTTTCTTTACAAATTTGAAGTTTATGCTATAATTGTTTTGATTGCTGCAAGTAAGGAATTTTAGATAAAACAGTATTATAAGATTTATTAGGAGGAACAGACATAATTCCTGAAATATCTATGTCTGAATATTATTATGGTAGTTGATAAATTAGAACATAGTCGTGTTAAATTTACTTTTGACGTGACTCCTGAAGAATTTGAAAAAGCTTTAGATAAAGCATTTTTAGTAAAAAATGCTAAAGTAACAGTAAAAGGATTTAGAGCAGGAAAGGCTCCTAGATCAGTATATGAAAAAACTTATGGTGTTGAATCTTTATATGATGAAGCATTAGATACAATCTTCAATGATAAGATTAAAGAATGTGTTAAGGATGAAAATTTAGCAAAAACATTTATTGGTAGATTCGAGCCAGCTATTGAATCACAAATTGAACGTGGTAAGGAAATAAAAATATCTCTATCAATTGATGTATTCCCTGAATTTGAACTACCTCAATATAAAGGTATAGAGGTGAAAAAGCAAAATCTTGAGGTTACAGATGATGAAGTTGATGCTGCAATTAAGTCTTTAGTATCTAAAGATGTAAAGAAGGAAACTAAAGAAGATGGCATAATTGAAAATGGTAATTATGCTACATTTGATTTTGTTGGCACTGTTGATGGTGTTGAGTTCCCTGGTGGAAAGGCTGAAGGTTATGAACTTCAAATTGGTTCTGGTCAATTTATCCCTGGCTTTGAGGATCAAATGGTTGGAATGAAAAAAGATGAAGTTAAGGATATTACAGTTACATTCCCAGAAAATTATCAAGAAGAGTCATTAGCAGGTAAAGAAGCAGTATTTAAAGTTACAATTCATGAAGTTAATGTTGAAATTTTACCTGAATTTACAGATGATTATGTAAAAAGCTTAAATCTTGAAAATGTAAATAATTATGATGAATTAAAATCATTTAAAAGAGGCGAGTTAGCTGAAAAGAAGGCTGTTAGTGAAAAGGATCGTCAATTCAATGATATTGTTAATACAATTTTAGAATCTGCAAATATTGATATGCCTAAAACAATGATTGATGAGCGTGTTGATGAGATAAGAAATCAATATTATAATCAAGCTAAGATGTACAATATTCCATTTGATACATTCTTATCATTAATGAATGTTAATAAAGAAGTATTTGAAGATGAAACATATAAACAAGGTAAGAATCAAGCATTATTCTCACTACTAGCTGGTAAGATTATTGAAGTTGAGAATTTAACTCCAACTGAAGAAACTTTAAAGTCTAAGGCAGAAGAAGATGCTAAGAAGAATGGCTCAAATGCTTCAGATTTATTAAAAACTAATCGTATGAGATATTTAAATGAATTAGCTTATAATAGTTTAGTAGATTTGTTATTATCTACTGCTGTCAATGTTGACTAATTTATTTTAAAATATTATGAATTAAAGCCAGTTTTATGACTGGCTTTATTTTTAAATTATGTGATTATATGTATTTTTAGCAAACTACTTGCAAAAGTGCCAAAAATAATGTATATTATTAATGTCGACTAAAAAGTCGAGGAAAGGAAGGCATAATATGGAAGAAAATACTAAAATTATGTTACCTGCCATAGCAGTTAGAGGTATAATTCCACTTCCAGGGAATGAATTTAAGTTAGAAGTTGGTAGAGATAATTCTGTTCAAGCTCTTGAAGCTTCAGAAAAAATGTATGGTGGAAATATTATTCTTCTAATTCAAAAGGATGCTTCGTTAGTAGAAGTTACTCAAAATGACGTAGAATCAATTGGCGTTATAGCAAAAATAACCCTAAAGCTAAAACTTCCAAATGGTAATTACAGAGTTAGATTCAAAATTACAAATCGTGTTGAAATAAAGGAGTTTACTTCAGTTGAACCATATTTTGTTTGTAATTATGAAAAAATATTTTCAATTCTACAAAATGATGATACCGAATCTGCATTAATGAAAAATGTTCTTTCAGAGGTAACAAATGCTGGACAAAGTGTTATAAATTCTCCAGAAGAAGTAAATAGAGTATTGAAATCTGGAACAAATGCAGATACTTTATCTGATGTTATTGCATTTCAATTAAAAATTAATAGTGGCTTAAGTAAATATAGATATCTTGAGGAATTAGTTGTTTCAAAACGCTTAGAAATGATCTTAGAGGATTTTGAACGTGAAAAACAAATTCAAGAGATTGAAAATAAAATAAATAAAGAAGTAAAAAAATCAATTGATGAATCTCAAAAAGAATATTATCTTCGTGAAAAGATGAAGGCTATTCAAAATGAACTAGGAGATAAGGCTAGACAAGAAGAAGATGTTGAAAAACTTAGAAAGCAAATTGAGGAAGCTCATTTACCAAAGCCTATATATGAAAAAGCTAAATCTGAACTTCAAAAATATGCATCTACATCTAGTCAAATGGCTGAATCTGGTGTTATTCGTACATATTTAGAGTGGATTGTTAATTTACCTTGGTACAAAGAATCCGAAGATAATAAAGATTTAAATGATGTAATAAATAAGTTAAATCAGAATCATTATGGCTTAGAAAAGGTTAAAGAGCGTATTGTTGAATATCTTGCTGTAAAGATGATGACTGGTCACAATCCATCAACTATTCTTTGTTTTGCTGGCCCTCCAGGAGTAGGAAAAACCTCTTTAGCTAGAAGCATCAGTGAAGCTTTAGGAAGAAAGTTTGTCAAGCAATCACTTGGTGGCGTAAGAGATGAATCAGAAATTCGTGGACATAGAAGAACTTATATTGGAGCATTACCTGGTCGTATTTTAAAAGGCATGAAGGATGCTGGTACAGTTAATCCAGTATTTTTACTTGATGAAATCGATAAAATGACTGCAGATTATCGTGGAGATCCGGCAGCAGCAATGCTTGAGGTTTTAGATCCTGAACAAAATAAATTCTTTAGTGATAATTATCTTGAAGAACCATATGATTTATCTCAAGTAATGTTTATCACTACAGCAAATGATTTGTCAAATATTCCTGCACCACTTCGAGATCGTATGGAAATTATTGAATTATCATCATATACAGAAATCGAAAAATTTAATATTGGTTTTAAACATTTAATTCCAAGACAACTTGAAGAGCATGGACTAAAACCAGAACAACTATCTATTAGTGAAGATGCAATGTATGGTATTATTCAAAATTACACTAGAGAAGCTGGTGTTCGTGAATTAAACCGTATGATAGCTAATATTTGTCGTAAAACAGTAAAGAAAATTTTAGTTGACAAGGTTGAAAGTATTAATGTAACTAATGATAATTTATCTGATTTCTTAGGTAAAATTAAATTTACAAATAATAAAAACCGTGAAAAAAATCAAATCGGTGTTGTAACTGGTCTTGCATATACCTCATTTGGTGGTGATACCTTAGATATTGAGGTTACTACATATCCAGGAAAAGGCGGTCTAGTTTTGACAGGAAAGCTTGGAGATGTTATGAAGGAATCTGCTCAAGCAGCATTTAGCTATGTTAAAAGTCATATGGAGGAACATCAGATTGATCCAAAGTTCTTAGAAACTCATGACGTTCATATTCATGTACCAGAAGGAGCAGTTCCTAAGGATGGACCTTCGGCAGGTGTAACTCTTACTACTGCAATAGTATCTGCGTTATCTCATAGAAATGTCGATTGTCATATTGGTATGACAGGAGAAATAACATTACGTGGTTCTGTTCTTCCAATTGGTGGTTTAAGAGAAAAGTCTATTGCTGCAAATAGAAGTGGATTAACAAAAATATTTATTCCAATTGATAATGAAAGAGATATCGAAGATATTCCAGTAGAGGTTAGAGATGTTCTTGAAATTAAACCAGTATCTCATATTTCACAAATTTTAAACGAAATTTTTGGTGATGCAATAACTGAATAATGAAATAAGTCCTTAATTTTAAGGACTTATTTTCATAAATAGATTTTATAAATAATTTGACTTTAATAAAATTAAATTATATACTATATTTAATATAGGCGGTGATAATATGATTGATAATAGATTAATTACTTTCTTAACTCTACTTGAAGAAAAGAATTATACTAAAACAGCAAAAAAACTTTATATAACTCAACCAGCAGTTACTCATCATATAAAATCACTAGAAAATGAATATAATATAATTTTATTTGCTGATTCAAAGAGTTTTAGACTTACTAGTGCTGGTAATATTTTATACGAATATGCTCTTCGTATTAAAGATGAAAATGAATTATTAATAAATACACTTACAAAAGAATCTATGGACACCATAGAAAGATTTTCTATTACACCATTTGCTTATTATTCTTTAAAGAATAATTCAACAATTAATGAATTCTATAATATTTTGTTAGAAAATCACATTACTATTGATAATTCAAGTGAAATTTTTACAGATATTTCATCAGGAAGAATCGATTTTGGTATTATTGATAATAGCTTTGATAGTTCAATTTTTGATTCAATACCTATATTTACTGAAAAAGTATGTTTAGTAGCTAAAACTGATGGAATTTATAATAACAAAGATAGAATTACAAGGGAACAGCTTAATCAATCAACCATTATTTATCCTAATTCAACATCAGGATTATATCATACTATTATTCAAGGATTAAAAAATAAAAATATAAAAATAAAATCACATAAAATTATGTATTCAAATACTCCAATAATTATGGCAGATATGGTGAATAAGCATGATGGAATTGGTTTTATGTATTATAGTACTGCAGAATCATTAGCTCATGAAGGAAAAATTAAAATTATTGAGCTTTTAAATTATTCACCTATTCAAACAATATATTTGATATATAATAAAATATCAAGCCATAAAGATTTTTTATTAAATTTAAATTATAAATTAGAGGAAATTTTTAGAAAAAATGATAAAAATAATTTATGAGGATAATCATATTATAGTTGCATATAAACCAAAAGGAATACTATCTCAGTCTGATGGATCAAATAAAAGTGATATGCTTACTATATTAAAAGATTATGTAAAAAATAAATATAATAAACCTGGAAATGTATATATTGGATTAGTTCATAGATTAGATATAAATACTAGTGGAATCATGGTATTCGCTAAAACTTCTAAAGCTGCATCACGTCTTAGTGATGCAATAAAAAATCATAACTTTCAAAAAAAATATCTAGCTACAGTAGAAGGAGTATTAGATAATAAAGAATATAAATTATTAGAAAACAAAATAAAAAAGAATGAAAAAATTCGTAAAGCATATATTTCTAACGATGGTGAATTAGCAAAATTAGAATATAGAGCCCTTAAATCATATAAAATAAATGATACATTAGTTACTGATGTTGAAATAATATTGCATACAGGTAGATTTCATCAGATTAGGTGCCAAATGTCCTCAATTGGACATCCTATATTTGGTGATAATAAATATGGAAGTAAAAATATAATAAATAATGATGATTTTCCTTTAGAAGCATATTCATTATCATTTATTCACCCTACAACTAAAGAGTATTTAGAATTTACTACTAAACAATAGTTATTATTATTCATATAATAATATGGTGATTTGATGTATATTGAAGCAAATCAAAAATATATACTTGTAGACAATTATTTACAAATAAATCAGATAAAACATGATTTAATAGAGCTAAAGAATATTAATATATATGGTAGGAATCTAAGGATATCTAAGATTACCCCTAATATTATTGTAGTAGAGGGTATTATAAAAACTATTAATATAAAGGATGATTAGCTTGAAAATACGCATGATTAAATCTGATTTTTTTCGTATTCATAATAAAATAGAAAGTAAAAATGTGGAAATTGATAATGACTATTCTATTTTTGAAATTGATTATAATGAACTTAAAAAAATAAAAAAACAAAAAATTCCATATGAAATTCTTGAAACTAATTCTACTAAATTAAAACTATTTTTAAAAAATTATTACTTATTATTAATTGGAATAGTAATAGTTTTTTTTATAATTTATATTAATTCCTTTCGAGTAGATACTATTGAATTCTCTGAAGATACTCCAATTAATCAAAGTATAGAAAAAAGAATAGATGAATCACTTGTTACTTTATTTTGCTTTAAATTTTCAAATATTGACTATGATAAGCTTACAATAAAATTACAAAATGAATATATCGAATATGCTTATATTGGAGTTGAGCAAAAAAATAATAAAATATTTGTTACAATTTCTAAAAATGAAATATATGATTTAGAATATAAAGAAAGTGGATCAATATATTCAAAAACTGATGCGATAGTAGAAAGTTTTTATGCCCTAAATGGAGAAACCTTATTATATAATAATAAATTTGTAAAAAAAGGAGAACTTCTTATTAAGGATGTTGGTAAAGGAGCTAGAGGCTATATTCTTGGTACAAGCTATAAAAAAATAGTACAAAATATTCCCAAGAAAGAAGAAAAAATAGTATATAATAATGTAAATAATTTCAAAAAAATATCTATATTTGGTTATGATATAAAAATAGGCAATGATGAAGAGTCAAATTATATTAACAAAGAATATACAAAGTTTAATTTATTTTCAATATTTCAAATTAAAGAAATTGAAGAATGTAAAAAAAATGCTATAATAATAGAAAATAGCTTGGCTGATGCTAGAAGTATAGCAATAGAAAACATTAATAATGACTTCAAATCAAAACAAATATTAACAATAGAAAGAATTGATAATATTTATGAAAGAAATTATGATGAGACAGATGATTATTATATATTTACTCATATAGTTAAGATGACATCATCAATAGGAGAATTTATAAAGGAAGATAACTATGAAGCTTGAAACAAAAATTGAAGGTTTAGATAATCTAAGAACGATATCTGGTATAAATAATTCAAACATTAAGGTATTGGAGGAAATATATTCAATTTCAATTGATATATATGGTGATTCTATATTATGTGATTCCAGTAATGAAAATATTATTTGTGAATTGAATTCTATCTTTAAGGTTTTATTATTTATGAGAGAAAAAGGCATAAAAATATCCACTAGAGATGTATATTATGTTCATCAAATTGTTTTAGATCATAATGAGACAAAATATCTTGATTTTATTAATAATAGAAAAGCATTATGCTATACAATAAATAATAAACCAATTTATGCAAAAACTCTTAAACAAGATGAATATATTGAATGTTTAAAGAAAAAAGAACTAATTTTTTCAATTGGCTCAGCAGGTACAGGAAAAACTTATCTTGCAGTATGCTATGCAGTTGGAGAACTTAAAAAAGGAAATGTTGAACGTATTATATTAACTAGACCAGCGGTTGAAGCAGGAGAATCATTAGGATTTTTACCAGGAGATTTAAAGGAAAAGGTAGATCCATATTTAAGACCATTATATGATGCATTATATGATATGCTTGGCATTGAACAAGTAGAATCTTTAATTGCAAAACAAATAATAGAAATTGCTCCTTTAGCATATATGAGAGGAAGAACCTTAGAAAATGCAATTATTATTTTAGATGAAGCTCAAAATGCTACAATAGATCAGTTAAAGATGTTTTTAACTAGATTAGGTTTTAATTCAAAAATGATTGTTACAGGTGATATATCACAAGTAGATTTGCCACAATCAAAAAAATCTGGACTTAAAATATCTGCTGAATTATTGAAAGATTTGAAAGAAGTAGGATATATTGTATTTGACAGTTCTGATGTAGTAAGACATCCTTTAGTGGGCAAAATAATAAAAAAATTTGAATCACTAAAAAATTAATAAATTTATTTATATTTTATTAAAATAGACAAAAATACTTTTTTTAAAAAAAGTGTTTTTTTTGCGTATTTTTACATATTTTTTACTTGAAAAAAATATTGAATAATATTAAAATTATAATATATATATTAATTAGGAGATGATGTTAGTGAAAAATAATTTTTTTAAAAGCTATTTTAAGGCTTATGGATTGATTCCAACAGTAGTATTATTTGCTGTTGTTTTAGTTTTATCCTTTTTTATATATGTTCGTCCAGGTATGTTATCACCTTTACTTACAGATATAGTTACAGGAGCATTATTAGTTGGATTTGGAGGCCTTTCAGTAATTGGCGTATCTAAATTATTTACAAGGGAGATTAATTTTTTAGATTTATCTAGGGTCGTTGGTTTGTTAGCGACACTTGCATTAGCAGTAATTGCTTTAATAAGCGGCTTTCATTATAAAGAGGCTACAGCATTCTTTGTTATTGCTGGTATTAATCTTATTGAACTTGTTGTACGATTAATTGTTGTAGATGATCAAGAGAAATATACTTCATTTAAATATTATTTTGCTGCTATCGCAAATAAATATAATCCTTTATTTATATTATTGCTTGGAACTGTTTTAGCATTAGGATGTTATATTTGTGCTGCAAATAATATTACAAGCACTATATCCTTTGTTTCTCTTAAATCATACAAATATTTGGTTGTAGGAGGCTTAGTTGCACTTGTTTTATTAATCTTTATTCCATCATTAATTAATGATCCAAAAGAAAAATATGGAGCTAATCTTCTTGATTTTGGTTTAGCAGTAGGATTTGTTACAACATTATATTTATTTGTATTAGGTATGAATCAAGTATCATTGTTCTATGCAAAACTTATTATCTTAGGATGTGTAATTTGTGCTGGTGGGCTATTAGCAAGAGCAGTTACATATACTAAAGGAAAAAATTATATTGCAACAGATCATAAAGTTAGAACTTATTTTATGCAAACATATGAAAAATATGATGTTTCATTATGGGTATTATTTGGAGCAGTAATAGTTTTAATTTTTGGTGTTTCTACATCATATGTATCTGGATCAAAGGCATTTACAGAAATGTTTGGTACAAAATTAGAGACATTTAGTACTGCATTAAATTATATCAGTGTTGCTGGTATTGTTGCATTAATTATATTAATCTTTGTATTTAGGGATTTCAAGAATGAAAATATTGTAAGAGTAGATAGTGTTTTAATTTCTTCAATATTTGCATCTATGTTTGTTATTCCATATTTAGTATCAGTGTTATTATATGAAGGTAGTTTTGCTACTTTAACATCAAATATATCACTATTAGTATTATTAGTTTTTGAAGCTTTACTATTTGTTATTTCTTTTGTGGTATTATTTATTCGAATTAAAAATTATAATTTAATGGCTTTAATTGCTGAAGAAGCAAGAAGAAGAGAAGAAGCTAGAAAAGCTGAAGAAGAAAAATTATTAGAAGAGGAAAATCAAGAGGTTGAAGAAGAGCCTGAGGAAGTATTTAGTCCATTTAATTTAACTGAAGAAGATGAAGCTATTTTAGCTGCTGAAGAAGCAAAGAATAAAGTTGAAGAAGAACCTGTTGAAGAGGTTGTTGAAGAAGTAGTTGAAGAAGAACCTGTTGAAGAAGTGGTTGAAGATACTCCTGTTGAAGAGACTACTGAAGAAATTGCTGAGGATGCTGAAGACTCTGAAGAGGATTTAGATGAAGATGATGATAACGAAGAAGAGTCATTTGAAGAAGTAGATGAAGGGGATATTATCGAGGAAGATAATTCTGATATTACTAGAGGTATTCAAGTTCAAGAATATGTTGCAGTAGATGAAAATGGAACTCCAAAGAAAATTAGGAGAAAATTTAACACTAAAATGATGTTTGCATCATATGAAACTAAATTATATTATAATGAAGTTAAGAACTATCTTGAAATGTATCGTGCAAAGGGTAGATTCTCTTCTAGATGCGAAACATTTAGATATAAGGGATTAATTGCTAAAGTTGTATTAGGTGGAAAAACATTAAAAGTATATTTAGCTTTAGATTCTACATTTATAGCTGAAAATCCAAAATATCATTTAAAGGATTGTTCTGAAAAGAAACAATATGCTGATGTTCCAGCATTATTAAGAATACGTTCTCAAAGAGCATTAAAATATTTCAAGGAATTAGTTGATATTATGATGGCTAATCGTGAGATTAAACCTAAGAGAAAATTTGAACCAACAAATTATTTGCCAACATTGATTCCAAATGGTGAAGCTATTTTAGGTTCATTAGGATTATCACAGGATTATTTACAAAATATTATGAACACTGAGATGATTCCAGAAGAAATGCCAACGGATTTAGAACAATTTTTACCATCAATTCAAATTGATTTAGATGAAGAGGAAGTAGAGGCAACAGTTTATCTTGATACATTATGCAATCATTTTGAAGATGGCGAAGTTGTCGATATTGATATTCTAAAGTCTAAGCATGTTGTTACAAAGGGTAATGTAATTCATATCAAGGCAAGAGGTACTATGGATCGTAAATTAACTATTTATGCTGATTACTTCGATGAAGATGCATTACAAATCTTAATGTGCTTAAGTTGTACTGTAATTAAAGTTACACATTAGTAATTATTAAATAATTATATAAAAATATAAAGGCTATTGAAATTACAACTGTAATGTTGTTAGATTCCATAGCCTTTATTTTTAATAGGGTAGAGGAAAGAAAATAATTCTTTGCCCCTCCCATTGCACCGTACGTACGGGTCTCGTATACGGCGCTACATTTATATTGAACACAAACTACCTAAGATAGTAAGCCAAAGGGTTGACCAGTCCCGGTCTT
>JBGVLG010000167.1:0-13874 GCA_045124155.1 Anaeroplasma sp. | reverse complement strand
TTATTTTATGAACATTATACCATAAAGGGAGTATCCTTGAACAATTTGATTTAAATATATTCAAATTATTTTAGGCTACTCCCTATTTTATTTTGATTATTTATATTAATATAATTAGTAAATAAAATGCTGATTAACAATCTGGTATTGATTCACTTGATTTATTATCTTTAGTTTTATCAGTACCTGATGTTGAAAAAATTATAGGATCAACATTACAAGAAATCAATATAAAAGATAAAATAATTAATATAATAACATATTTTTTCATTTAATCCATTATTATAATTAACAAACAATAAGTTTTCTATAATAATCTTTAAAAAAAACAAGATGTAATTACAAGAAAGGGTGCATAGTAATATGCACCCTCAAAGTATTATTTTACTTTTGGAAATAGTTCGTCTCCATCTTTAAAAATATTATTGATATCTACATCAGTTCAAAGTCTACAGTTATTTAATTCATACGTTTTTTTTCTTCTTAAGGACAATAATAACTAAAATCACTATACCAGCAATTAATAAGAATGGAAGTGAATATAATACAATAGAACCTATAGTAGTACAAATACTAATTAAATAACCTCCATAAGAAACAAAATATTGATAAGCCTCAGTATTAGAATTCTTATAATAGCTAATAGTAACAGTAGAATAATCTACTTTATTTGCAAGTTGAGCTAATTCCTTATATGCAGAAATCAATTTAATTTCTACATCATCTAATGCTTGATTAATTTCTATCACTTCAGTTTTAGATAAAGTACCACTATTTAACAGATTTAAATAAGCAGTTTTTCTAGATTCTAAAAGTTCAATATTTGCTTCTAATTCATTATAATTCGAAGTCACATCTCTTGTAGATACAGCTTTATTATTTACTCCTTCTAAGGAATCTATTTTATCTAAAAATCCATTTAATTTATCAGTAGGAATTCTATAAATATAATATGCATAATCAAGATTTTCTTGATTAGATTCTGAAATATAACCATTATCCTCTCTAACCCAATTATTAATTTTAGAAATATAATCACCAATATTATCAGAATATAATTTATAACCCACATTATAAATAATTTTATTAGTATTAGATGTATCTACTACATTATTATCTCCATTTTCACCACCACCTGGGATACCATGGCTACCACATGAAACTAAGGAAAAAAACATAAAAAATAGGATAAATATACTTAAAAATTTCTTTTTCATAATAAGCCTCCCTCAATAACATAAACTAAAAAACAAATAGCTGCTAATAAATATGTAATACCTAATACAAATGAAATTAAATTCATTGTATTATGTCTATATTTTCTAGCAATAATACTTATAATTAATGCTGAGATTGGAAATACAATTCCAAACCCTGGTA
This sequence comes from Anaeroplasma sp., assembly GCA_045124155.1. Taxonomy (GTDB): domain Bacteria; phylum Bacillota_I; class Bacilli_A; order Acholeplasmatales; family Anaeroplasmataceae; genus Anaeroplasma. The sequence continues at coordinate 12,494 of JBGVLG010000167.1, read as the reverse complement.
TAAATGCTAGAAAAATTGAAGCTAAAGATAGAATGAAAGAAATTAGATTAATTTTTTTAAATTCTTTTTCTTTTTCATTATTTCTTTTAATTTCATATTCTTTTTTTCTTTCTTCTTCTTTTCTTTTATTTTCTTCTATTCTTAATAATCTTTCTCTTTCTTTTTTTTCATCAGGAAATTCTTCTTGTCCTAATAAAATACTAGAATTCACCTCTAAAATATTACAAATAGCTAATAAATTTTCAAAAGAAGGAACAGTTTGATTATTTTCCCAAAAGCTAACAGATTGTCTAGAAACATTTAATTGAAATGCTAATTCCTCTTGAGATAATCCCTTTAGCTTTCTAGCTTTACATAAATTTTCTCCAAAGCTCATATCCTCACCTCACTAAAATTATATAAAATAATACTATTAATAAACACCAATTGCGGCTTTGAAATTTGTCAAGTTATACTTTACATCATATATTTTATAATAAAAAAAGCATATTTCAAAACAATAAGTGAAATATGCAAAACAAAATAAATATTTATTAGATATTATTTAGTAATAATAACTAATAAATTAACCTCATTTTTTTTCAATTCATCATCCATATAAATACCATAACTAATATCAACTTTACCAATGGAATTACGAACAATTGACAAAAAATTTACTATTTTATAAATAATTGAATTTATACCACATTCAACTATAATAATGGCTTTAGAATCATCACATTTAGTAAAATTAAAATTAATTTTATCATTTATATTAAGTTTATTATAAAATGAATTAATTATTGTTTTATCCTTTAATACACATTTTATATCATTAAAATCAATGCTAATAAAAGATGGTGATGAAATCATTTTTGCTACTACATCTAATAAGCCTACTTCTTTTAATTTATCACAAACTTCTTTATCATTGTATAATTCTTCTTTATTATTTTCTAACATTTTTCTCCCACTCTTCTTTATCTAAAAAATTAAAATGACCAATTCTTGTTTCATTCATTAATGGTAAATATATTTCACTTGAATGATGATATTTAAAGCCCAGCTTTTCTTGTACTCTTTTTGATTTATGATTTCCATCATAATAACCACACCAAATTTTATTCATTCCTAAATCCAAAAAACCATGTTTAATCAACATACTAGCAGCATGCGTCATATAGCCATTTCCCCAAAATGGTTTACCCAACCAATAGCCTAGCTCACATTCATCATCCTTTTCAGTCATGTCAGTTTTACCATTTAATTTTAGCTCAATCGCTCCAATGGGCTCACTAGATCCATTTAAGCATATAGCATAGCATTCTTTTCCATTAAATATATTATTTATACAAAAAATACTATCTTCAATACTTTTATGAGGTAACCATCCTGCAATAGGTCCTATTTCAATGTCACTAGCATATTTAAACAATGATTCCTTATCATTTATATTCCATTTTCTTAAATATAATATTTCAGATTTCATATCTACCACCATAGATATTATATCAGATATTTAATTCAAATCTACTTTTTTTTAAAATAACATTAGTATAATAATTAAAATATTCCATAGAAAAATATAAGCTGTTATCCTTATAAATACCTATTCCACTAAGTGGCTCAAAAATATAATTTGTTGGTCTAAGTTCTACATAAATAATATTTTCCTTATAATTACCATTATCTTGATATATCCCAATATCATAACTCATTTGTCTTTCATAAATGTTATTATCAATTACATAGGTAATAGTAACAATAGAATTTCTTTCAAATAAAACATAAATACTTCCATAATCATCTAAAAAAGAATCAATAGGATTATTTTCATAATCATATGAATTTTTATTAATCACAATATATTCTCCACATATCTGATCATAATAATAACTTTCTTCAATATTAGATCTACAACCAAACAAAAAAAATATCAATAATAAATAAATTGTTTTTTTAATAATAACACCTCATTTATCATTAAATATTATATATTATTGTATTATTATTATTCAAAAAATAAAATAAAGCTAATAATAATATAAGATAAAAAAATAATTTTAAAATTGATTTGTTGTTACCACCCTACAAAGAACTTCAAACTATAAAAAAGATAATCCTTTTACGGATTATCCTAGTTTATATAATATATGTAGATAATTATTATTACTAATAATATACACTAAAAAGTAGTTATTTATGAGAAAGTGAAGCGATGATTTCAATATTCGAAGTTTGCGGAAATAAATCTAAAGGAGCTATAGAATTAATATTATATTTATTTGATAATACTTCTAAATTTTTTGCAAAAGTAGAAGGATTACAAGAAACATATACTATTTTTTTTACATCTGATTCTAATAATGATTGCATGAATTTATCACTTAATCCAGTCCTTGGTGGGTCAACAACAATTACATCAAAATTTTTTCCTTCATTAAGCATTTTCGGTAATAAGATGCTTGCATCTCCTTGATAAAAACTAGCATTATTGATATTATTTAGCTTAGCATTTTTATTAGCACATTCAATAGAATCCTTATTATTTTCTATACCAATTACTTCTTTTGCCATTTTAGCAATATATAATCCAATTGCGCCTACACCACAATAAGCATCTAGCACCGTTTCCTTTCTAGAAAGCTTACATACTTTTAATACTCTATTAAATAATACTTCAGCCTGTTCACTATTTAATTGAAAGAAAGTATTAGGATAAATTTGATATTTGATATTTCCTATTTCTTCAATAATAAATTCTTCTCCTACTAGATGATTTATGTTTTCTCCTAAAATAACATTTTCTTTAAGATTAGAATTTATGCTTTCATAAACTCCTTTTACTTCTGCTATTTTATTTATTTCAATAGCCAAATTTTTTATATTATTATCCTTTTTATAACAAACAAGACAAACTAAAGCTTCATTTTTCTTATTTGCCCTAATAGTAATATATCTAATATTACCATTTTTATTTTTATTATTATATGCCTCAAAGCCCATTTTTTCCATTAGCTTTAATATTTTATCATTAATATCATTTATGATATTTTTTTGTACTAAACAATCATTAATAGGTACAGTAATATTACTATTTTCTTTTAGCATACATACATGTAATCCATCTGCATATCTTCTGACCTGAAGTTGAGAACGATTACGATAATTAAACTGATTAGGAGAACCAATTGTTTGAAATATTTCAAATTTTTTAGGATTAATTCTTGTATATCTATTAATAGCTTCTATAACAAGATTTCTTTTTTCCTCTAGCATCTTATCATAACAAATATGCATAGTGTTACAGCCACCACAATTTCCATAATATGGACATTCAGGTATTTTTCTAGAATTTGAAGGATTCTTAATTTCTAAAGATTTTCCAAAGGCCATATTCCCTTTTACTGAAGTAATCTCAATATCATGACCTTCTCCAGGAATCGCGTTAGGTACGAATATAGCCATACGATTATAAAATCCAATTCCCTCTCCATTTATTCCTAATCTCTTAATATCTAATATAAAACGATCATTTTCCTTCATAGTCAAAACCTCTTTACTTTAAAATATTGAAATATTCCCTCTCCATTACTATTTTTTAATCCTTTTGCATAGATTCCATATTTTCCTCCTATCCATCTACCTGGCTTTGCAGAAAATACATTTTTAAAATATTCACCATTAAATCCCAATTGATAAAGTCCCGGATATTTAAATTTCATTATAAATTCTATAGAATCTCTATTATAAATGTAATCTTCTAATACAATATCATTTTCTTGATTGAACGCTCCAGACTTTAATTGAATATGATTATTACCATTAATTCTTTTAACAGAAATATAGGCATATTCATTTCCCATGAATTCTAAGCCAACCTCATCACCATCATTTTTAAGCTTTAATATGCATAATGTTTTAATACTAAATGATTTATATACTATTTTAGTTAAAAATGAATTAGGAGTCATATTTAGAGCCTTATTACTAGCCTCATTATGATAATAACAATATAGATGAAGGCCCCCATCAAGCTTATACCAATCATTTTTTATATTAGCAGGAGTTTGCCACATATATGATAATTTTTTATCGATAAATTCATCAGATACTAAAATCTTATAATTTGATTTTTTGGGAATGAAATAATCATGTCTTTCATAAGGAGTACCTGCAAGTAATTCATCTTTAATAATTCCACAAATTGGCCAATCATTTATAAATTTTACTGGTTGTAAATGAACCACTCTACCATAAACTCCCAAATCCTGAAAATGAATAAAAGCAAATTCATTATTTGGTAAATCAATTAATGCCCCCTGGTGTGGACCATTAATTTTTGAATCATTTTGCATTAATACAATTTTTTCTTCATAAGGACCATAGATATTTTTACTTCTTAAACAAGTTTGCCAACCTGTTTTCACACTACCAGCTGGAGCCATTATATAAATATAATCATTATATTGGTAAAATTTAGGTCCTTCAATTGTAGGTTGCGTATTATGTCCATCAAAAATTATTTTATAGTCCTTAGAGATATTTTCTTTTAAATCTGATGAAACCTCAAATAATCCTAAAACCGAATTAATACCTGCGCGACTTTTAGCAAATCCTACAACTAAATAGCATTTATCCTTAATCCAAATAGGACAAGGATCCTCTAAACCTTTTCCTTCTATTAAACACCAAGGCTTAGTCCAATCTCCCTTATCAATATTAGTGCAGGATGATACATAAATACCTTCATCTGGAAAGGGAATACATACATAAAATTTATGATTATGAAACCTTATAGATGGAGCCCAGGCTCCATCTCCATGACAAACACTATTAAAACGTTTAAATGGTATTTCATTATAGACATAATTAATAATTTTCCAGTCTACTAAATTTTTACTTTTTAGTACTGGAATTCCTGGAGTATGGTTAAAACTTGAAGCTACCATATAGTAGCTATCACCTCTTCTAATTACATCAGGATCACTATAATCTGATAAAATAATAGGATTTTCATAAATCATATAAAATCACCTTTAAAATAATCTAATAATATCATGGATAGTAATATATACAAATAAAATCATTAATAAAATAAAGAATATATTATTAATCATATTCTCCACTTTTTTACTTGGTTTCTTTCTTGTTATTAACTCTATTAATAAGAATACTAATCTTCCACCATCTAATGCTGGAATTGGAAGTAAATTCATTACTCCAATATTAACAGATAACAATGCTGTAAATGACATTAAAGCTAAGAATCCTGCACCAATATAAGATTCAATCATGGAGAAGATTCCAACAAATCCAGACAGATCATTTACCCCCACCTGTCTAACTCCTGATGGAGCAATTAATAACTTTAGAGTTCTAAATATTAAACTAAAATCATCCCAAAAATTTACAAATGCTTGACCTAAACAACCAAAGAAATCGAAATGAGAATTAGGAGATACTCCAATTTTTTGTTGAATTTTTTCTAATCTTTGATTATCTAATACTTCATTAGTATAAGGTTCTATTACTTTACAATTTTCATAAGAAACATATTCAAAAGAATTAGGATCATTTAAATCTAAATTTGCTTCCTTTAAATGATAATAACCAAATTGAACATTCGCAACATCAATTGACTTAAAAATTTCCATAAGTCGACTCCAGCTATCTACACTCTCATTATATATTACCTCATTGGTATAATAATCGGTAGCATAGATATGATTAATAATATCTCCATTAGATAAATTACCCTCACTAGATTGATATCTTATGGCAGTATTACCAACTCTTACTCCACTAATACCCTCTGGCATAGATTCTTCAGCTTGAATATTAGATAAGCCGATTGACACAATATAAACAATTGTATCTAAGGTTACTTTCTTTGTTTCATTATCTCTTTCGATTGTTAAATCTATAGTTGTAATATTTTTTTCATATAATTTATCCAACTCTAGACTAAATTCCTCCCAATTAGAAATAGAAATATCTCCAACCTTAGTTATTTTATCTCCTTCTTGTAATAAAGAAGTTGCAGGCATATAATCTCCAACTGAACCAATAGTATTGTCATTATAATTAGGTACACCTGTTGCAAAGGCCACAATAATATAAATAAATAATGCAAGTACAAAATTCATAAATGGTCCTGCAAAAATAGATAAAAATCTATCTATTATTGATTTAGACTCAAAGCATCTATCATAAGGAGTTATTTGAAGGCTTTTATTATGTTCAAAGATAAATAAAGCATTTCTTTTAACGACATAATATTCATTTTGAATACCAGTATCTAAAGAAACATAAAGTTCTTCACCATTTTTACCATATAAGTCAATATTTACTACCTTACCTCTTATTTGACATTCTCGTTTATCATCCAAGATAATTTCAGAAACTAAATCATTTTCTAAATTAATTCCTATTTCATCACCAGGTTTAATAAGTTCTTCTGTATTATCCTCACCAGCCATTGAAACAAAACCACCAATAGGTATAGCTCTAATACAAAATTTAGTTTCATTAAATTGCTTATGAAAAATTACCGGCCCCATTCCGATAGAAAATTCATGACATAGAATTCCAGCTCTTTTACTTAAAAAGAAATGACCAGCCTCATGTATTGTAATGATTAAACCAATAATAATTACAAAAGCAATTATTGATAACAATACTAGAGGAAATCCAGATAATTCTAAAAACATTAATGCTTCACCTCATATTTTTCTATAATCTCTTGCATTATTTTTTTACTATAGTATACGATATTTTCAAGATTATATTCTATATTCTCATATATAGGTTTTGAAATTTCATTATAAATAATCTCTTCAATATCTAAGAATTTTATTTTATCATTTAAGAATAAATAAACTGCAGCTTCATTTGCTGCATTTAATGCAGTTAAATAAATACCTTTTTTACTAGCTGCTAAATAAGCATATTTTAAACATGGAAATCTTTCAAAAGATAATTCTTCAAATTTAAGATTTAATCCAAATAAATTAAGATTATGACTTGTCATTAAATCATGATTAGGATATCTTAAAGCATAAGCAATGGGTGTATGCATATCAGCTGTACCTAATTCAGCTTTAATTGTACCATCATTAAATTCAACTAATGAATGAACAATGCTACCAGGATGTAAAATAGTATCTATTTTTTCATATGGTAAGTTAAATAAATAATGAGCCTCAATAACCTCAAAGCCTTTATTCATCATTGTAGCAGAATCAATTGTAATTTTTTGTCCCATTTTCCAATTTGGATGATTTAACGCCATTTCTTTTGTTACATTGACTAATTCTTCCCTTTTTTTATCCCTAAATGAACCACCAGATGCTGTAATTATTAGTCTTTTTACATCTTCTTTTTGTTCACCCTGAAGACATTGTAAAATAGCAGAATGCTCAGAATCAATTGGAATAAGACTAACATTATAATCCTTAACCATTTGATTAATGATATCTCCTGCAACTACTAATGTTTCTTTATTTGCAAGGCAAATATCTTTTTTAGTTTTAATGGCTTCTACTGTGGGCATTAAGCCTGACATACCTACTAATGCATTAACAAAAATTTCATTATTATATTTATGATATTTAGCAACCTCAAGTAAGCCTAAATCTCCAAAGACAATAATAGGATTATATTCTAAGTGAATTAAAGATATATGTTCTTTCTTTCTAAAGCACACTAATTCTGGTTTGAATTCATTTATTAATTTTTCTGCAAGTTCTAAATTTGAACCAACTGACATACCAATAACCTTATAATCACTGGAATTTTCTCTTACAATATCTAAGGTTTGAGTGCCAATTGAACCACATGAACCAACTATATATAAATATTTCATATAATGATTAACAATAAAATTGTTTTACCTTTCTTACAAATAATTTATGGAATAATTGGGAATAAGCTCTGTTCAATCATAATAAATACTAAGAATACAGCTGATGAAAAAAATACTGAATCAAATCTATCTAATATTCCACCATGACCTGGGAAAATATTTGAATAATCCTTTATTCCATAATTTCTTTTTAGCTTTGATGCGATTAAATCACCAATTTGTGAACAAATTGAAATAGTAATAGTTAATAATAATGTAAATACTACCTTTCCTATACCTGTGAATGTATCAAATGCAAATAAACCTTGAAAAAAATTATTATGAGGAATTGCATCTACTAATCCAGCAACATATTCATAAAAGTATAAGAAACAAAATCCAATAATTGTTGCACAAATAGTACCACCGATAGCACCCTCCCATGATTTTTTAGGGGAGATATATGGAGCCATTTTATGCTTTCCAAGAGCCATACCGAAGAAATATGCAAAAATATCAGTAAATAGTGATACACAAAGTAAATAAACAATAAAACGTACACCAGTAAACCACAATACTGTAAAAGCACCAGCACAAATACCTACATATAAAATACAAGTAAATATTTTCCCGGCATCAGATACCGATAAATTGTGGTTAAATACCATAGTAGCCATAACTACAATAAATGATACTACTAATGCATTTAAAGGTGTAGCAACATTTGCGATACGTAACATATCAAAAACCTTATAAACCAAAGTTATATGTTTTTTTGCTTCAGGAATAGCTCCTATATCATATAAATAATTAAAAACTCCCTGATATGAAGCAACCATACCGCAATATACACCAATAGTTAAAATTATTGTCATTATCTTTAATGAAATATGAAATTTCTTTTCTTTATCATACATATTTAACAATTCTATACTTGCACCTACAGCTACTAATAGAATTAATAATTCCATTACTCTAGTTAAACTTGGAACTAAAACTACAGGTATTAAAATAAAAGCTAAAATTAATGCTGTGATTATTCTTTTTTTCACTATAAATCAACTCCATTTATAACAAAATATATTTCATATTATATCATTAATAATAAAAAAATCTAGTAAAAGGATGCAACTAAATAACAATTATCTAGAACTCCCTTATACTAGATTATATTTTAATTATATAGACATTAAATCCTTACTCTTTTCAGCAGTAAGCTTTTCAATTTCAGCAATTTTTTTATTTGTTAATTCTTGAACATCTTCAAGATATCCTTTTTCATCATCCTCAGGTAGATCAAGCTTTTTAATATCATCATTTATATCTCTACGAACATTACGAACATTAACCTTAGCTATTTCTTCCATTTTATTTACTAGTTTAACTAATTCCCTACGTCTTTCTTCTGTCATTTTTGGTAAAATTAAACGGATACCAACACCATCAGATTGAGGAGTTAAACCTAATGGAGAAGCTAAAATAGCTGTTTCAATAAGTTTAAGAGATGATTTATCATATGGCTTAATATATAATTGACTAGCCTCAGGAATTGAGACAGATGCTACCTGCTTTACAGGAGTAGGAACGCCATAATATTCAATTGATATTGAATCAAGCAATGAAGCAGAAGCTCTACCTGTACGAACTGTATTTAATTCACGCTTATATGCCTCAATTGATTTATCCATTTTTTCTTCGCCTTCTAAAAGGACCATTTCTAATTCTTCCATATTAATCCACCTTTACTAAAGTTCCTATTTTTTCGCCTTTTACAGCACGAACAATGTTACCATTTATATTCATGTTGAAGACAATTATTTGTTTCTTATTATCTTTACATAATGAAGCAGCTGTAGAATCCATAACTGCTAAATTATTTGAAAGAATTTCAGAGAATGTAATTTCATTATATAGCTTTGCATTAGGATTCACTCTTGGATCAGAATCATATACTCCCTCAGTACCATTTTTAGCCATTAAAACAACATCAGCCTCAATTTCTGTAGCACGAAGAACGCATGCAGTATCTGTAGAGAAATAAGGAGAACCTAAACCACCAACAAAAATACATACTCTACCCTTTCCTAAATGAGAAAGAGCTTTTCTTCTAATATAAGGTTCTGCAACCTGATTAATTGATAATGCAGTCATAACTCTAGTGGGAACTGATAAATGTTCTAAAGCATCTTGCACAGCAAGACCATTCATTACTGTAGCTAACATACCCATATAATCTGCTTGGGCTCTGTCCATACCCATAGTTTCAGCAGTTTTTCCACGCCAAATATTACCGCCACCAACAACAATACCAATTTCAACACCCAAATCGTAAACCTCTTTAATTTGCTGTGCTATTTCAGCTACTGTTTTTGGGTCAATTCCAAATTCTGTTTCACCCTTTAGCGCTTCTCCACTAAGCTTTAATAGTATTCTATGATACATTTACTATATCCTCCAATTATGAATATTTTAAAAATAAGGGAGCACATAAAGTCCTCCCTTTTTAATTACTAATTGTTAAAAGCGGCAGATTGAGCAGCAACTTCTGCGGCAAAATCTGTTTCAGCCTTTTCAATACCTTCTCCAACCTCTAAGCGAACAAATGTAACGACGCTTGATTTAGCCCCAGAAACATAAGCTTCCACAGTTTGATCAGGATTCTTAACAAAAGCTTGAGATAATAAACAAATTTCCTTTAATTGCTTTTCAAGACGACCTGGTACAATTCTTTCAGCAATAATATTCTCTGGCTTTGGTTTAGCAGATTGAGCATTTTCATTTAATGCGGCGTGAAGAATAACTTCTCTTTCTTGTTCAATTACCTCAGCAGGAATATCATTCTTTGAAACATACTTTGGATTTAATGCAGCAACATGCATTGCAACATCTTTAGCAGCAACTTCATTATCACCATCTAATAATGATACAGACACAATACGACCACCCATATGCTTATAAGCACCAAATACTTGGTTATCGTTCTTATTTAAAACAGTAACACGACGTAATGAAATCTTTTCACCAATTACACCTGAAGCTTCAAGAATAATTGTAGACAAAGTTTTACCTTCACTTTCAACATTTAAAGCCTCTTCAGTGTTTGTAGCATTAGAGTTAAGAATAACTTGACCAACTGTATCAAGTAATGCAACAAATTTTGCATTTTGAGCTACGAAGTCAGTTTGTGAATTCAATTCAAATAAAACACATTTGTTTCCAGCTACTGCATAAGAGCATAGACCCTCAGCGGCAACTGCGCCTTCTTTTTTAACAGCTTTAGCGATACCACGCTCACGTAACCAAGTTACTGCAGCCTCCATATCACCATCTGTAGCTGCTAAAGCCTTCTTACAATCAAGCATACCTGCAGATGTCTTTTCACGTAATTCTTTTACCATTGATGCAGTAATATTTGCCATCTTCTTCTCCTCCATAAATTATTCAGCTTTTGGAGCTTCTTCCTCAGGCTTCTTTGTAGAAGTTTTCTTAGGAGCTCTCTTAGCTGGAGCTTTCTTTTCAGTCTTTGGTGTTTCCTTTTCTTTAGAAATTTCTTCACCTAAATTAACTTGTTCTTGAGAGTCATCAAACTTTTCAACAACTCCACCATTTGCTTCAATTACAGCATTTCCCATAACCCAAGTTACAAGTTTTACTGCACGAATTGCATCATCATTTGCAGGAATAACATAATCAACATCATCAGGATCACAGTTAGTATCTACTATACCAAATACAGGGATACCTAACTTACGAGCCTCAAGAATTGCATTATGTTCTTTGCGAGGGTCAACGATGAATAAAGCTTCAGGAAGCTTCTTCATTTCCTTGATACCACCTAAGAACTTTTCAAGTTTATCACGTTCTGCAATAAGTTTAATAACTTCTTTCTTTGGAAGCTTAGCAAATTCTCCATCTTCTTCCATCTTGTATAAATCTTGAAGCTTTTTAATTCTTTTTCTAATTGTTTTGAAGTTAGTTAATGTTCCACCTAACCATCTTTGGTTAACATAGAATTGATCACAACGAAGTGCTTCATCCTTAACTGCTTCTTGAGCTTGCTTCTTTGTACCAACAAATAAAACCTTTCCGCCATCCTTAACAATGTTTAATAGAGCAGCATAAGCCTTTTCGATTTCATTTGCAGTTTTTTGTAAATCGATAATATAGATTCCATTTCTAGCTGTAAAGATATATTTAGCCATCTTTGGATTCCATCTGCGAGTAGCATGTCCAAAATGAACACCTGACTCTAATAATTGTTTCATTGAAACTACTGATTCAGACATTTTTTAATTTTCCTCCATTTTATTTTTGTTATGTCCTCTGCCTTCTTCATCGCTTGCCTCCATCAATTTTACTTGCACCCGACGGCAAACTCCAAAAGCATGTGTATTTTGTGCCTTTTAAAGTTTATCATATATGATTACAAATTGCAAGTTTTTTTTATTAATTTATAGGACAATATAAGTTGTAAAATATAAATTGACACTTATTAGTACTAAGATTCATATAAAAAAAAGAATGCCACAAGATTAAAATCTTAGTGACATTCCTATCAGAGGGCAATGCCCTCTTTTTATTTTTATCAATTTGTAGTAAAATGCCTTTGGTGATACTATGGCTTCTATTGTAACTGATTTTCTTACAATTGATATTAAATCAAAAC